>NZ_CACSJV010000005.1:0-142750 GCF_902706105.1 Curtobacterium sp. 18060
CCCCTAACGTTCCCCCCATGCACCACCCAGCACCCGCGTACGCCGTCCCGTTCACCATCGACCGCTCGCAGGCCCCCCGCCGGTACGACCTCGTCAACACCGGGGACGAACCGGTCGACGGCCTGACCCTCACCCACCTCGGCAACGGCTACAGCCCGCCGCTGGCGGTGCACCGGCTCGAACCGGGTCGACGTCTGTCCGTCGCCGTGTTCGGCGCGGATCCGCAGGACACCGGCGTCGTGATCGTCCGCTGGCGCCGTCCGGACCGCTCCGAGTACGTGTGGCGGATGTCACTGGTCGGTCAGGGGCTGCACCCGTGACCGTGTCCGGACAGGGCTCAGCGTTCGCCGCGCTCGGCAGCGACGGTGCGCCAGCGCTCCAGCAGCCACTCGACGGCGGCGTGGAACCGGGCCGTTGCGGCACCGGGCGTGGTGTCGCCGAAGTAGCGCGCCACCCACTGCTGCAGCTTGGCGAGCTCGGCGGCGTCCCCCACGGCGGCGTCGATCCGCGCGAGCACCGACGGCGCGTCGGCCGCGGTCAGCCAGTTGGCGTCGCTCAGGTAGCCGCGTTCGTCCACATCGGCCTCCGGCGACACCGGGCGGGTCACGATCAGGGGCTTCCCGACCGCCAGGCGGTCGTAGATCATCGCGCTGATGTCGGTGATCGCCACGTCTGCGTCGGCCAGCTGCCAGCCGAGCTCGCCGCCCTCGTCGTGGACGTGGTGCGCGGTGGGGTCGGCCGCGTTCGCCGCCGTGATCGCCGCGACGATCCGCTCGTGTGCCGTTCGGTACGCCGGGTCGAGCACGCCGCTCCGCGGGTGCGGTCGGTACACCAGGCGGTGCCGGGGCGACGCGAGCACCTGCTCGGCGATGGTGGTGCCGTGGGACGCGATCGATCCGTACGCCGCGGCTCCGCGGTCGCCCTCCCACGTCGGCGCGTACAGCACGACGGTCCGGTCGTCGGCGGGGTACGGTGCCGCGCCGGCGAAGTGGTCGGCCTGCGGGCGGCCGATCGCGATGGTCCTGGCGTCGAGGTCGTAGTCCCACAGCGCCTCGGCGAGCCGGCCACGCGCGGCGTCCCCGGCGATCAACGCGTAGTCGTACGCCTTGAACTGGTTCGTCGTCATGTACATCTTGTCGCTCTCGCCGTGGTTGACGAAGACGTGCCACATGCGCCCGTACCGCATCATCTGGAAGTTGCGGGCGTTCTGGTTGACGTACAGCACCACCTTCGGCGCCTGGGTCTCGACGAACTGCTCCAGGTCGACGACCTGACGGGCGTACACGGCGGGGACCGGCGACTCGTCGATGAGCGTGGTCATCGTGCCCGGGCTGCGCGCGATGATCGCGACCGGGTGCGTCTTCGCCAGTTCGGCCAGCGGCGCGTACCACTGGCGCACCTGGTACATGTTCACGGGGCCGTCGGCGAAGTAGACCGCGATCTCGATCGTGCCGGGCGCCGGCGCCGCGACCGACGGCAGGCGACGGGCGAGCTCCCGGCGGCTTCGGCGCGAGGCGAGCAAGCGCTGGGCCAGGCGCACGGCGGTCCGCACGTCACTGGTGATCGGCATGGACTGTCTCCCGTTCTGCGGTGGCGGTGGGGTTCGGGGTGGTCAGACGACGGGCGGGCGCCCGGCGAGCGTCATCCGGGCGACGGTCAGCCAGCTCATCGGTCGGGTCGGTCCGCAGTCGGTGGTCCGTCCTTCGCGGATGCCGGCGAACCACGTCGTCAGGCGTCGCGGGTGTCGCCACCAGCGCGCGACCTGGATCGCGGCCCACGAGCCGACGTAGAGCGGTCGGAGCGGTGCCGGCAGGTTCCGTCGGGCCAGCCACACCCGGTTGCGGGCGTTCAGGCGGTAGTACTCGGTGTGCCGCGCCGGGTCGATGGCCGGGTGGTGGGCGACCAGGTCGCCGGCGTACCAAGCACGTCGACCGGCGTCCCACACGCGCCACGCGAGCTCGATGCCCTCGTGCGCGTAGAAGTACTCAGCGCCCCATCCCCCGACGACCCGGTACACGTCCATCGGCAGCACGACGGCGCCCTCCCACACCGAGAACACCGGCGACGAGTGGTCCGGCTCGCCCTTGCGGATGCGCGGGACCCAGCGCCGCGGGTTGGCGGCGCCGGTCGGGTCGACCACGCGGGGCTGGAGCAGTCCGAGCGAGGGGTCGCGTTCGAAGCGGCCGACGGCGTCCTGCAGGAACGTCACCGAGGGGATCGAGGCGTCGTCGTCCAGGAAGAACACGTAGTCCCCGTCGACGACCTCGGCACCGGCGTTGCGGCCGGCCGGGATCCCGAGGTTCTCCGGCAGCGCCAGCGTCCGCACCCCGTCCGGCAGGCCGGTCGGCTCCCAGCCGTTGCCGACGCAGACCACGTCGAGTTCGACGCCCTGCTGCGCGAGCACGCTGTCGAGCCCGCGGCGCAGGTCATCGGGCCGGGTGCCCTGCGACAGGCTCACGACGGCGACGCGGGGTCGCTGCGGGTGCGCGACCGCGTGGCGACGAACGGTGCTCGGGGTCACGGTGCCATCGGTCACCGCGTCGTGGGGCACCGCGTCGTGGGGCACCGCGTCGTCGGGCACCGCGTCGTCGGGCACCGCGTCGTCGGTCACGCCTTGACCCGCTTGGACGCGATGATCGCCAGGAAGTGCCCGACGGTCGCCAGCACGGCCAGCGGCAGCAGCGCGCCGACCAGGATGCGGCTGGCGAGCGGGTCGCCGATCGCCAGTCCGATGAGCGCGAACAGGAACGCGAGCATGCTCAGCTCGACCGAGTGGTACAGGCGGTGGAACGGCAGGAACCTGGCCAGGCGGCGGAGCGACGCGAGCTTCCGGCCGGACGGCGCGGTCGAGGCGTCGCGTCGGTCGACGAGCTTGTCGAGCCCCGCGTTCGCCCGGGCGACGTGCACCATGTCGTTGAGGGCCTTGTTCAGCACGATCACCAGGCCGAGCGCGCAGCCGATCGTGGTCCACATCCAGTCGGCGCCGTGGATCGGCCAGGTGGCGGCTCGGATGCCCAGCGCGACCGGGATCAGTCCCTCGGTCGTGTAGTGCCCGACCTTGTCCAGGAACACTCCGGCGGGCGATCGGGTGCCACGCCACCGTGCGACCTCGCCGTCGCAGCAGTCCACGAGCATCTGCAGCTGTCCGAGCACCAGGGCGAGCGCTGCGCCCCAGATGCCGGGGATGAGCAGGGCCGCGGCGATGCTCCACCCGACCAGGATCATCAGGCCGGTCACCTGGTTGGCGCTGACGCGGGTCTTCAGCAGCACCCAGGTCAGGTACGGCGAGACGTCGCGCAGGTACAGCGACGCCGTCCAGTGCTCGGCGTTGGCGCGGGCGCGGACCTCGTCCGGCTGGGCGACGGCCCGCAGCTCGGCGATCGACGTCGGGCGTGCGGATCCGCGGCCGTGGGTGGCGGGGTCGGTCATGGGGTCACCGTCCGGTGTGGGTGGTCAGCTCGGAGGTACGGGTGAGGAACCCGATGATGAAACCGAGCCCCCATCCCACGTGGATGCAGGGCAGCACCACGAGCAGCCAGAGGAAGGTCGCCACCCCGGACCGGCGCGCGACTGCGACCGACCCGAGGACGACGAAGAGCAGGTACACGGCGGGCACGGCGAACCCGAGGAGCGCCCAGGCGACCGGGCTGCCGAGGGCCGCGCCGACGACACCGACGATGCCGGCGAGGATCCCGACGGCCATGGCGGCGACCATCGCGGGCGGCACGAAGTACCGCAGGCCGTTGTTCGCGGGGAACCGACGGGCGAGCTCGCCTCGCCACAACCCGGTGGCGACGAACTGCCGCACCAGGCGCTTCAGGCTCGGTCGCGGGCGGTAGGTGACGACCAGCTCGGGCGTGAACCACACCGTGCCGCCGGTCTGGCGCAGGCGTCGGTTCAGTTCCCAGTCCTGGCCGCGCTTGATGCCCTCGTCGAACAGGCCGACCTCGAACAGGCGGTGGCGGCGGAAGACGCCGAGGTACGCGGTCTCGGCCGGGCCGGCGGTCCCACCGACGTGGTGCGGGGTGCCGCCGAGTCCGACGCGGCTGCCGTACGCCAACGCGACGGCCCGCTCGAACGGGCTGCGGCCCTCGGCGCGCATGATGCCGCCGACGTTGTCCGCACCGGACTCGAGCAGGGTGCGGACGGCGATGCGCGTGTAGTCCGGGGGCAGCACCGAGTGCGCGTCGACGCGGACCACCACGGGGTGCACCGACGCCGTGATCGCGACGTTCAGTCCGGCCGGCGTGGACCCGACCGGGTTGTCGATCGCCCGGATGCGTGGGTCGGCCGCGCTCATCTCGGCCACGAGTTCGTTCGTGCCGTCGATCGAGGGGCCGAGCGCGAGGATGACCTCGAACACGCCGGTGTAGTCCTGGTCGAGCAGGCTGGCGACCGCAGCGCGGACCTCGGTGACCTCGTTGAGCACGGGCATCACGTACGAGACGCCCGGCAGGGGCTGTCCGTCTGTCTGCATGCGTACCTCGGGGTGCTGGCTGGGTGCACGGGACGCACCGGGGCGGTGCCGCCCCGCAGAGCGACCATGAGCCTATCAAGACCCGAACCCGGAACCTGCGGGGTGCCCGCGACGCGACCCGCAGACGGACGGGAGGCCCGGCGCACGTCGTGCACCGGGCCTCCCGTCCTGTCCGTGGTGGCGTCAGCCCTTGCTGTCGTACGTGCCCAGGGTCACGTCCGCCTGGCGGGACTGCCCGTTCCGGAGGTAGCTGATCGTCGTCGACGCACCGCCCGCGAAGTACCGGACCTGTGCCGTCAGGTCGGTGGCGTCCGAGACGGTCGCCGAACCGATCTTCGTGACGACGTCACCCTTCTGCAGACCGGCCTTCGCCGCCGCACCGCCGGACGAGACCGACTTGATGAGCGCACCCATCTGGGTCGCGCTCGCGTTCTCCGAGGCGTCGCCGACCGTGGCACCGAGCAGGCCGTGCGTGGCCGAGCCCTTGTCCTTGATCTCGTTCGCGACGCGCTTCACCAGGTTCGACGGGATCGAGAAGCCCACGCCGATGCTGCCGGCCGCCGAGTCCGACGACGACGAGCTGCCGGCCGAGGCGATGGCCACGTTGATGCCGATCAGCTTGCCCTTCGCGTCGAGCAGGGCACCACCGGAGTTGCCCGGGTTGATCGACGCGTCGGTCTGGATGACGGGCAACGAGACCGTGGTGTTCGCGGACGAGCTGCTGCCGTTGTCGCCGTTGCCCCAGAAGTCGAACGGGCCGCTGCCGCCGTTGCCGCCCTCGTTCGAGTCGCCGCCCTCGCTGGGAGCGCTCGACGTGACCTGGATGCTGCGGTTCAGGGTCGAGACGATGCCGTCCGTGACCGTGTTCGACAGGCCCAGGGGCGCACCGATCGCGACCGCGGTGTCACCGACGTTGAGCTTCGTGGAGTCGGCGAACTCCATCGGCTTGAGGTCGGTCGCGTCGATCTTGATGACCGCGAGGTCGACCGTCGGGTCGGTGCCGATGAGCTTGCCCTCGTAGATCTTGCCGTCCGAGGTCGTCACGGTGATCGAACCGTTCGAGCTGTCGCCGTCGAGCGTCACCACGTGAGTGTTCGTGACGATGTAGCCGTCCTTGCTCATCACGACGCCCGAACCGGTGCCGGCCTCGTTGCTGGACGACACGTTGATCGTCACGACCGACGGCGTCGCCTGAGCAGCGACCGCGGTGACGACGGTCGCGGAGTCGTAGTCGTTGACTGTGAGGTTGCCGCCCTGCGACGAACCGGACGACGACGTGACGGTGCCGCCCTGCGACGACCCGGCGAGCCACCCGGCGCCGCCGCCGACCAGACCCGCGACGACCAGTCCGGCGATGATCGGCAGGACGAGCTTGCTGCGCCCGGAGCGGGTGGTGGTCGTGGTGGCCGCTGCACCCGCGGTTCCGTCAGCGAAGTAGTGGCCGTTGCGCTGGTTCGCGCCGTCCACGTCGCCGAAGGCGCTCGTGGCGGACTGCGGTGCCTGCGCCGACGCCGTCGCGTACTCCGACGAGGACGCGGGGGCAGCGGCGGAGGCCGGCTGGGCGTACTCGCCGTACCGCGGCTGGCCCGCGGTCGGCTGCTGGCCGTACGGCGGCTGCTGGGCCTGGCCGTACTGGCCCTGCTGGCCGTACTGCGACTGCTGACCGTACTGGGACTGCTGGTTTGGCTGGTTTTGACCGTACTGGGACTGCTGGCTCTGGCCGTACTGGGACTGCTGGCCCTGGCCGTACTGCGACTGCTGGCCGTACGGGCTCTGCTGGGCCTGCCCGTACTGCGGCTGCTGGTTCTGCCCGTACTGGCTCTGCTGGGCCTGCCCGTACTGGCTCGTCTGGTCTGCGGCGGGCTGCTGGCCGTATTGGGACGCCTGCCCGTACGGGGAGGTCTGCTGGCCGTACCCGGCCGGCTGCTGGCCGGCATCGCGCTGCTGGTCGCCCGAGAGCGTCGGGTACGGGGCCGTGTAGCGGTCCGTGGGGTGGTCGGTCGCCGACGGGATCACGTCGGTGTGGTCGGCGCTCGTGGCGTCGTCGGACGGAGCCGCGTGCTGCGCGGCGTCGTCGGCCCGCTCGGCGTTCTCGGGCTGCTCGGCGTCGTTGAACTGCTCGGAGTCGTTCGGCATCGACGTGTTCCCCTTCGTGGCCGCTGCGGCGGCGTCCTCACTGGCGGCAGGCGATGCCGCATCGTCCGGACGGCGGTCGTCGCCCTGCCCGTTGGGCGTGGTGTCGGTCATGCTGGACGTGCTCCTTTCAAGCTCGTGCAGTCTGTCGCAACCACCTGAGCGGTGCTTCTGGCGACGCTGGAAGCATCCTCTGCCGATCTTATGCGTGGGCTGTGGGTCCGTCCCCGGATCGCCGTCGGACGGCCAGCTAGGTTGGGGTCCGTTCAGCGCGACACGTCGTCGCCGTCACCGGAGGGAACCACATGCGGCAGGCAGGACCCTGGTTGCGAGCAGCCGAGGGAGCGATGCTCCTGGGACCCGACGGCGTCCCCGCGCCCACCGTCTTCGCCGAGATGAGCGCCCTCGCCGCGAGCACCGGCGCGATCAACCTCGGGCAGGGCTTCCCCGACCAGGACGGCCCCGCCGAGGTGCTCGAAGCCGCGGTCCGCGCCATCCGGGACGGCGTCAACCAGTACCCGCCCGGACGCGGGACGGCCGACCTCCGCACCGCCGTGGCCGAACACCAGCAGCGGTGGTACGGCCTCGAGGTCGATCCCGACCGGCAGGTCCTGGTCACCGCCGGCGCCACCGAAGCCCTCGCCGCGACGCTCCTCGCCCTGGTCGAACCGGGCGACGAGGTCATCACGTTCGAACCGTTCTACGACGCCTACGGTGCGCTCGTCCGGCTCGCCGGCGGCACCCACGTCACCGTGCCCCTCACCGCTCCGGACTTCCTGCCGGACGAGGACACCCTGCGTGCGGCGTTCACCGACCGCACCCGCGTCGTGCTCGTCAACACGCCGCACAACCCGACCGGCCGGGTCCTGCCCGACGAGGTCCTGCGCACGATCGTGGAACTCGCGACACGGTACGACGCCCTCATCGTCACCGACGAGGTCTACGAGCACCTGACGTTCACCGTCCCGCACACGCCGATCGCGACACTGCCCGGAGCCGCCGAGCGGACGGTGTCGATCTCGAGCGCCGGCAAGACCTTCAGCACCACCGGTTGGAAGATCGGTTGGCTCACCGCTCCCCCGACGCTCGTCGACGCGATCACGACGGTGAAGCAGTACCTGACCTTCGTCAACGGCGCACCGTTCCAGCCGGCCGTCGCCGTCGGACTGCGGTTGCCCGACGCCGTCTTCGCCGGGATCGCCGCCGAACTCGCCGCCAAGCACGAACTGCTCGCCTCGGGGCTCCGGTCAGCGGGCTTCGACGTCATGCGGCCGGACGGCGGGTACTTCGTGATCGCCGACACCGCGCCGCTCGGGTACGACGATGCGCGGGCCTTCTGCCTCGAGCTGCCCGCCCTGGCCGGGGTCGTCGGCGTACCGGTGTCGGCCTTCGTCCGGCCGGACTACGCCGCGGGCTACCGGTCCCTCGTGCGCTTCGCGTTCTGCAAGCGGCGTTCCGTTCTCGAGGAGGCCGCCGGCCGCCTGGCACAGTTGACCTCTGGCGCGTAGCGAGACGTCCCGCGCGTGAGAGGACGTTCCGCGCGTGGGAGGACGTCCCGCGCGTCGGAGGACGTCCCGCGCGTCGGAGGACGTCCCGCGCGTCGGAGGCCGGACGTTCCTGCTCCCCACGCGCGTTCCGGCATTGCAGGGCGACCGCGATGGGACGGAACGCGCCTGTCAGGGGCGAGCCGTGCCTCCTGGCTGGGCGCGCAGCGCGACGTCGTACCGGCGGAGTGCCAGCGACGGGTTGACCTTGCGGACCGCATCGGTCACGGCGGTGTCGACGGTCGCGACGAGCGTGCCGGGCGTGGAGCCGGCCGACGCCACGGCGACACCGGAGGGGTCGAGCACCACCGAGGCACCGATGCCGATAGGGGGCGTCTGGCCGACACCGACGACCCACACGGTGTTCTCGATCGCCCGCGCGGTGAGCAGCGTCCGCCAGTGGTGCTCCTTGCCGGGACCGCGCACCCACTCGGCCGGCAGCACGACGACGTCGGCCGCACCCTGCTCGGACGCCGCCAGCCGCCGGGTGACCTCGGGGAAGCGCAGGTCATAGCAGGTCTCGAGCCCGATCCGGACACCGTCGAACTCGAAGACCGGCAGCTGCTCCGGGTCGCCGGACTCGATGCGGTCGGACTCCCGTGACCCGAACGCGTCGTAGAGGTGCACCTTCCGGTAGGTCGCCGCGAGCTCGCCGGTGGGGAGCACCGCCACGAGGGTGTTGCGGAAGCGCGTGGGGCCTGCCGGGGTCGCCGCGTCGGTCGTCTCGGCGTCGGTCGTCTCGGCGATCCCGACGATCAGTGCGACACCGGTGTCGCGGGCGATGTCGCGGAGCCCGGAGACGAACGGGCCGTCCAGCGGTTGCGCTGCGGCAACGAACCGGTCGTCGATGTCGGCGGTGAAGTACGACGAGTACTCCGGCGTGACGAGCAGGGCCGCTCCCCGCGCCGCTGCGTCGGCTGCCGCGGTCCGGACGGTCTCGAGGTTGGCTGCCGGGTCGTCCACGGGAGCGAACTGTGCGGCGGCGATCGTGAGGGTGCCCATTCGCCGAGCGTACTCGGCGGGATCCGGTGCCCTTGGGCGCGCTCTGGCATGCACGAGTCCAGGGAGGCGTCCGCGAACGAGGAAAACCCCGGTCCTTTCGGACCGGGGCTTTCGTGTGACGCTTGGTTGCGGGGGCAGGATTTGAACCTACGACCTCTGGGTTATGAGCCCAGCGAGCTACCGAACTGCTCCACCCCGCGGCACATTGAATAGCCTACACACGGTCGTGGCGGGGCACAAATCGTGTGCCCCGCCACGGCGTGTCAGCTGCCGTCTTCGGCTGCGGTCGCGGCCTCGATCGCCTCTTGCAGGCGCTTGTCGGCCTCGGCTGCAGCGACCAGGTCGTTGTCGGCGTAGGCCTGCTGACGGTCCTGCAGGGCGTCGTTCGCGTCGGACAGCGCCTGCTGCAGTGCGTCGTTGTCCGTGGTGCCCGAGCCGGTCGAGCCACCGGTCGACCCGGAGCCCGAGTCGGAACCGGAGTCGGACGAGCCCGACCCGGACGAACCGGAGTCGCTCCCCGAACCACTGGCATCGGAGTCTCCGGCAGCAGCACCCGAGTCACCGCCGAACAGCGAGTTGAGCGCCTCGTCGAGGGTGTCCTCGAACGCGATCTTGTCGCCGAACGCGACGAGCACCTTCTGCAGCAGCGGGTACGAACCGCTCGACGTCGACTGCACGTACACGGGCTGCACGTACAGGAAGCCGCCGCCGACCGGAAGGGTGAGCAGGTTGCCCTGCTTCACCGTCGAGTTGCCGCGCTTCAGGATGTTCAGCTCCTGCGACACCGTGGTGTCCGAGTTGAACAGGTTCTGCACCTGCGCCGGGCCCGGGATGTTGTCGGTCTTCGGCATCGTCAACAACGTGAGCTTGCCGTAGCCCGACGCCTTCTTGCCCTTGCCTGCACCTCCCGCGTCGGAGTCGGCGGCCAGGTAGCCGGTCAGCACGTTGCGGTTGTTCGCGCCGGCGGACTGCTGGGGGATGTAGGTCGTGTACAGGTTGTACGCGGTCTCCTGCCCCGGCACCTTCATCGTCAGGTAGTACGGATCCTGCAGGTTCGCCTTGCTCGCGGTCGTCGTCGTCTGCGCGCCCAGGGCGTTGGTGGTCGTCGACGTGTCGGCGGCGCTCGCATCCGTGTCGGTCGACCCCGTGGTCGTGGGCTCCTGTGGTGTGTTCCACGCGTCGTCACCCGAGTAGAACGAGTTCGCGTTCGTCACGTGGTAGGTGCCGAGGATCGACCGCTGCACCTTGAACAGGTCCGTCGGGTAGCGGACGTGGTCCAGCAGCTCGGCGCTCATGCTCGACACCGACTTGACCGACGTCGGGAAGATCTTCTCCCACGTCTTCAGCACCGGGTCCTTGGTGTCCCACGCGTAGAGGGTCACCTTGCCCGTGTAGGCGTCGACCGTGGCCTTCACCGAGTTGCGGATGTAGTTGACCTGGTCGGTGCGGTACGCCGAGGACTCCGAACCGGCGATGCTGTCCGACAGGCTCTGGCTCTGCGAGTACGGGTAGGCGTCGCTCGTCGTGTAGCCGTCGACGACCCACTGGATGCGGTGGTCGACGATCGCCGGGTAGGCGTCGCTGTCGACCGTCAGGTACGGCGCGACCTTCTGGACACGCGTGATCGGGTCGCGGTCGTAGAGGATCTGCGAGTCCTTGTTGACCGCGTCCGACAGCAGGACCTGCTCCGACTGGAACTTCGCCGCGTAGACGAGTCGGTTGAAGAAGTTGCCCACACTCGGTCCGCCGTCGCCGGAGTACGTCGTGGTGGCGTTGCCGCCGTTGTCGTCGTCGGATCCGGACGGGTAGTCGAGCTCGACGTCCTTCGAACCCTTCGGCGCCCCGACGATCGAGTACGCCGGCGAGGTCTCGCCGAAGTACACGCGCTGCTGGAAGTCACCCAGCGCACCGTTCGAGGGGATGCCCGACTCGAGGAACACCGGCTTGCCGTCGCTCGCGCGCTGGTTGCCGAAGGCCGCGGTGACGCCGTAGCCGTGGGTGTACACGAACGCCCGGTTGTACTGGGTGTTCGCGGCCGAGCTCAGACCGTCGAGGTCGATGTCGCGCACCGCGATGACGGTGTCCTCGGTCTCGCCCTTGACGTCGTACCGGTCGACGTCGAGCTCGTCCGGGAACTGGTAGTACTGCCGGTACTGCTGCAGCTGGCTGAAGGTGTCGGAGACGATCTTCGGGTCGATGAGGCGGATGTTCGCCGTCGTCTGGGCGTCCTGCGCGAGGGCGCCGGAGCTGGCCTCGGTCGTGGCGTCGTAGTTCTGTTCCTTGACGTCGGAGACACCGTAGGCGTCCCGCGTGGCCTTGATGTTCCGCTCGATGTACGCGGACTCGTACGTACGCTCCGAGGGCTTGACCTGCAGGCGCTGGACGATCCAGGGGTAGATGCCCCCGATGACGATCGCGGCGACGAGCAGCAGGCCGGTGCCGACGATCGAGATGCGCCAGCGGCCGATCACCGCGGTGACGATGAACAGGATCGCGACGATCGCCGCGATGCCCGCCATGATCTCGCGACCCGGGATGACCGCGTTGACCTCGGTGTACTGGGCACCGGTGATGAGCGAGTTCGACTTGGTGAGCGCCGCGTACTGGTCGAGCCACAGACTGACGGCCTGCAGCGCGATGTAGAGCGCAGCGGTGACGGCGAGCTGGATGCGCGCGGCACGGGAGATCCGGACTTCACGTCCCCCGAAGCGCAGCGCGCCGTACAGGTAGCAGGCGGCGAGGGCGGCGAGCCCCGCGATCAGCACCACGGCCGACGAGTACGCCACGATCGAGCGCCAGAACGGCAGCTCGAAGACGTAGAAGCCGATGTCCAGGCCGAACTGCGGGTCCGTCTTGCCGAACGGGGTCCGGTTGAAGTACTCGAGCACCATGCTCCAGCGCCCCGAGGTCGACAGCCCGGCGAAGATGCCGAGCACCACCGGGATGCCGATCATGACGGCGCGGCGCAGCGGTTCGATGACCTGCTGGTACCGGTCCAGCTGCGAGTTGAGCTTCGCGTAGACCGGGCGGTACCGGAAGGCCAGTCCGATGCTCAGGAAGACCGGGATCGCCATGCCCAGGAAGCCCGCGAGGAACATCAGGGTCCCTGCGATCCACCGCGTCGTGAGGACCTGCTGGAACCCGAGCTGGGCGAACCACGCGTAGTCGGTGTACAGGCTGGCGAAGATGAAGAAGCCGATCACCAGTGCGGCCAGCACGATGATCGTGACCACGATCGGGACCCGCGGCGAACGCCGCCCCGAGGTGGACGAGGTTGTCGTCACTTGATGTGCTCCAGACGTGTCGGACCGGCGGGCCCGGCTCGCGGCGGGCCGTCAGTGCACTGATCCTATTGGACCGGGCGGACTGTGAAACTGTGCGAGGACTCAGGAACCCGGTCAGGAACCGCAGCGGGCGAGCTTCGCAGTGCTCTTCCCGGCGGCGATCGTCTGCAGGTCGGTGACGGCCTGGTCGAGCGTCGACACCTTGTAGACGTCGAGCCCGTCCGGCACGTGCCCGACGACCTCGCCGCAGTTGTCAGCCGGGGCGAGGAACACCGTCGCCCCCGCTTCCCGCGCTCCGTAGAGCTTCTGCCGGATGCCGCCGATGGCTCCGACCTCGCCGTCGGCGGTGATCGTGCCCGTCCCCGCGACGTGCTTGCCGCCGTTGAGCTTGCCGGGCGTGATCTCGTCGATGATCCCGAGCGCGAACATCATGCCGGCCGAGGGGCCACCGACGTCCTGCAGCTTGATCGAGACGTCGAACGGGAAGTCGTACTTCTCCGTGACGCCGACGCCCAGGAGCGCGGTGCCCTGCTCGTCGCGTGGGGTCACCCGGACGTCCTTCGTCGCACCGTCGCGCTCGATGGTGACGGTGGCCGGGGTCGACGTGCCGTGCTTCGCGACGAGCTCGCGCAGCGAGGTGGCGTCGGCGTTCGTCGTGAGCGAGGTGCCGTCGAAGGCCGTGATGACGTCGCCCTTCTCGATCGGACCGTCGGCAGCCGAGCCGGGCTGCACGGTACCGACCTCGAGTTCGGTCGGCAGGTCGTTCCCCTGCTGGATCAGTGCTGCGGCCACTGCGGACTGCTGCGACGCCTGCATGTCGGCGGAGTCCTGCTGGTTCACCTGCTCGGTCGTGGTGCCGGTCGGGTAGATCGCCTCGACCGGGATCACGGCCTCGGACTTCGTGAAGATCGCCCGGACGACGCTGGTCCACGACGGGCGGTTCGTCGCGTCGCCCTGGATGCCGACCGTCAGCATGTCGAGCGCCCCGGCGGTGGGGTAGGTCTCGTGCCCGGAGACCTGGATCAGCTTGACGTCCTTCGCGTCCTTGCCCGTCCCCTGCTTCTGGGTCCCGATGGTGTTGTAGACCGGTCCGGGGACCTCGATCAGGTACGGGCTCGGCAGCACGCTCGCCAGGATCCCCAGCACGACGGCACCGATCACGAACGCCCACCCGACGGTCCTGGCACGCGAACGACGACGGGGCGCGGGGGTGAAGAGGGTCACGCGGGGTCCTTCCAGGGGCGGTCGCCGGGCCTGACGGCGGGGCGGTCGTCCGCGCCGTGCGGCGGGACTGTTCGCCCTCGGCGCAGCGGTTCGGGCGTTCCCACGGGGGCATCCCAGGTGCGGCCCCGTGAGCAGCGATTAGCGTAGTCGGCATGCCTGATGAACCACAGCCGGGGCCGGACGACGACTTCCAGGAGATGCTGCGCAAGCTGCTCTCGGGCGAGGGCCAGATCGACCCGTCGCAGCTCGCCGGTGCAGCCGGCCTGCCGAACGACCCGGCCTTCGTCGCGAACCTGATGAGCCAGCTGCAGCGTGCCGCGCAGTCCGGCGGCGACGGCATCGACTTCTCCGCGACCGCCGAGCGCGCCACCGCGATCGCCCGTGAAGGCGGCCACGCCGTCGACCCGGTGGCCTCGCAGGCGGCCGACCAGGCGTTCCAGGTCGCCGCCCTCTGGTTGGACGAGGTCACGACCGTGGCCGAGCTCACCGCCACCCCGAGCCTGTACACGCGGGAGCAGTGGGCGAAGGCGACGGTTCCGGTGTGGACCCAGATCGCCGAGCCCGTCGCGTTCAGCATCGCCGATGCGCTCACCGAGGCCATCGACCAGCGTGCTCCCGAAGAACTCAAGGCGATGCTCGGCGACGTCTCGAAGGCGATGCGCGGCGTCGGCGGTGCCCTCTTCGCCATCCAGCTCGGCCAGGTCGTCGGCCAGCTGTCGAAGGAGGTCGTGTCCGGCGGCGACGTCGGGGTCCCGCTGCTGGACGAGCAGGTCGCCGCACTCCTGCCGCAGAACGTGGCCGAGTTCGCCGAGGGACTCGACGTCTCCGAGGACGAGGTCCGCATCTACCTGGCGGTCCGCGAACTCGCCCACGCACGGCTCTTCCGCTCGGCGCGGTGGCTGCGCCTGCACATCATCTCGTCGATCACGGACTACGCACGGGGCATCCACATCCCCTTCGACCGCGTCGAGGAGCTCGCCGCGGACATCGACCCGACCAACCAGGAGCAGCTGCGGGACGCGCTCGCCTCCGGTGCGCTCATCCCGCCGCGCACGCCCGAGCAGGACGCTGCGCTGGCACGGCTGGAGACCATGCTCGCGCTCGTCGAGGGCTGGGTCGACACGGTCACCGCCGCCGCCACCGTCCGGCTGCCGAAGAGCGGCGCCATCGCCGAGATGGTCCGCCGTCGCCGGGCAGCCGGAGGACCCGCCGAGTCCGCGTTCGCGACGCTCGTCGGCCTCGAACTGCGACCCCGCCGTCTGCGCGAGGCCGCCGCGATGTGGCAGCGGGTGACGGACGAGCTCGGTGCCGAGCAGCGTGACGCACTCTGGTCGCACTTCGACCTGGTCCCCACGTCCGACGACGTCGACGCACCGGACGCCCTGGTCGCCCGTCTGCGGAACCCCGCGCAGACCGAGGAGGACGACGCGTTCGACAAGGCGCTCGAGGACCTGCTCAACGACGCCACCGGCGCCCGTCCGCACGAGGACGAGTCCGGCCGGATCGACGACGGCGCCCCGGGCACCGACGGAACGGGCACCGGCAAGACGGCCACCGACGGAACGGGCACCGACGAGACAGGCACCGACGAGGACCGCCCCGGCGACCAGCCCCGCTGAGTCCGGCACCGTCGAGTTCTCCACAGATCCACCACCCGGCCCCACGCGTGCCCCCGACTCGGGCACCGTGGGGTCATGGGCATCCGCATCGATCCGACACTCGAGTTCGTCTGGCGCGACCCGACGACGGTGCAGCTCGGGGTCGATCCGCCTCGTGCCGTCGTCGACGTCCCGACCACGGGCGAGGAACGGTTCCTCAGTGCCCTGCGGCGTGAGACGGGGCGCGAAGCGCTGAGCGGCCTCGCCGTCACCTCGGGCTGCCCACCGGACGTCGCCGCGCGCGTGCTCGGTGCGGCGTCCCCCGCCGTGATCGACGTCCTGCCCGAACCGCTCGAACGGGTCGAGGTGCACGGCGCCGGCGGGTTGCCGGACACGATCGCGGCGCACCTGTCCGGCGAGGGCGTGACCGTCGCCCGGACCTCGTCCCCGCGGGGCGGCCCCGTCGACCTGCCGGAGCACGAACCCCGGCTCGCCGTGGTGGTCGCCGACCACGTCGTCGACCCCGCGCTCCGCGCCGCCTGGACCCGCAGGGGCGTGCCGCACCTGGCGGTGGTGGTGGGCGACGGCCGCATCCGCCTCGGGCCGTTCGTGGTCCCGGGGGCCGGCCCGTGCCTCCAGTGCGCGGAGTTCGCACGCGTGGACGACGACCCGGCGTGGCCCGCGATCGCGTCGCAGCTGTGGGGACGACCACCGGCGCCGCTGTCACCGTGGCGGTCCGCCGCGGTAGCCGCGGCCGCCACCCGGCTGCTCGTGCAGCGCCTGCCGCTCCGGTCGCAACGTGCCGACCCGGACCAGGTGGTGTTCGACCGCGACGACCTGGCCGTCAGCCGGTGGTCGGTGCCGCTCCATCCGCGGTGCGCGTGCCGAGCACTGCCAGGAACCGACTCGGAGCGCGGGCTCCCCCACGTGTGGAACCCTGTCTCGACCACGTGATCGTCACGGTCCGCCGGGCGCGGGTCAGGCCGACGTAGAACAGGCGACGTTCCTCGTCCACCTCGGTGTCGGTGGTGGCGTGCGAGATCGGCAAGAGGCCCTCGGCGGCACCGGCGATGACCACGTTCGGCCACTCGAGTCCCTTGGACGAGTGCAGGGTCGCCAGGGTCACGGCGTCGACCTCGGGCTCGTGGTGGGTCGCGGCACGGTCCACCAGGTCCTGGGTGAACTGCTGCATGGTCGTGCCGGCGGGGGCGTCCTCGGCCAGGCCCATGATCGCCTGCAGCGCTTCCCACTGCTCGCGGACGGCGCCGGTGCCCTCGGGGGCGGTCGACGTCCACCCGCTGACCTGCAGCACGAGGCGGACCCGGCGGGTCAGTTCGTCGTCGGTCTGCCGGATCGCCTCGCCGCGCATGTGGTGCACCGCGAGCTTGACCTCGGGCCGGTTGAAGAAGCGCGTGCCGCCCTGCACCCGGTAGGGGATGCCGTTGCGGCCGAGCGCGGACTCGAGGGCCGCGGACTGGGCGCCGACGCGGAACAGCACTGCGCAGTCGCCGTACGACGCTCCGCCGGCGACGAGTTCCGCGATCCGTCGGGCGATGGTCTGCGCCTCGTCGCCGTCGTGCACGCACGGCACCACGACGGGGTCGGGCCCGGGCTCGTCCGTCTGGGCGACCAGGTCGAGCGCGCCCGGTTGCCCGCGCATCAGGGCGTTGGCGGCGTGCACGACCTCGCGGGTGGAGCGGTAGTTCCGCTCGAGTCGCACGACCGAGCCGCGGGGGAACTCCGAGCCGAAGCCGAGCAGGTAGTCGCTCGACGCGCCGGCGAACGAGTAGATCGTCTGGCTGGCGTCGCCGACGACGCACAGGTCGTCGCGGCCGCCGAGCCAGGCTCGCAGCAGATCGTGCTGCACGGGCGAGACGTCCTGGTACTCGTCGACGACGAAGAACCGGTACTGCTGCCGCACGTAGGACGCCACGCGCGGCTCCGACTCGACCATGCCGAGCGTGGCGAGCAGGACGTCCTCGAAGTCGAGCTGTCGGCGGTCGTCCTTCAGGCGCTCGTAGGCCTTCATCAGGTCGATCACCCGGCGCGGCGAGGTGTCGCGCGGCATCACCCGTTCGGCGGCGGCGGCCTCGTACTCCTCGAGCGAGAGCATCTGCACCTTGCGCCACTCGACCTCGGCGGCCAGGTCGCGCAGCACCGGGGTGTCGACCGACATCCCGACGGTGTCCGCGGCGTGCGCGATCATCCGGCCCTTGGACTCCACGATCTTCGGCGCGTGCCCGCCGACGGTGTCCGGCCAGAAGTAGCTGAGCTGCGCCATCGCCGCGGCGTGGAAGGTCCGCGCCTGCACCGTGCCGGCGCCGAGCGAGCGCAGCCGCGACCGCAGCTCCCCGGCGGCGCGGGTGGTGAACGTCAGCGCGAGGACGTGGTTCGGTGCGTAGGTGCCGGTCGCGACGCCGTAGGCGATGCGGTGGGTGATCGCACGGGTCTTACCGGTGCCGGCGCCCGCCAGGACCGCGACGGGGCCCAGCAGGGTCCGGGCGACGGTGCGCTGCTCGGTGTCGAGGGCGGCGAGGAGTTCATCGGGCGACGGCGGACGGACCTCGGCCGAACCGGCCGAACCGGCCGAACCGGCAGAACCGGCCGAACCGGCCGAACCGCCCGGACCAGCGCCAGCCGGCACCGGGCCACCACCAGCACTGCTCACGGCAGGTCCAGCGGCCCGCCGTACCACTCCTCGATGATGGCGCGGGCGATCGAGGTCCGACCGGGCAGCAGCAGGGTGTCCCCCGCGCGCTCCCGGATGTCCTCGCGCGAGAACCAGCGCACGTCGAGGATCTCGACGCCGTCGGGCCGGGCAGTGGACGGGTCGCCGTCCACTGCGCGGGCACGGAAGCCGACCATCAGCGACGCGGGGAACGGCCACGGCTGCGAGCCGAGGTACTCGGGCTCCTCGACGTGCACGCCGGACTCCTCGAAGACCTCGCGGCGGACGGCGTCCTCGAGCGACTCCCCCGGTTCGACGAACCCGGCGAGCAGCGAGTAGCGGTTGGCGTCCCACGCGGCGTTCGAGCCGAGCAGGATGCGGTCGTCGGCGTCGACGACACCGACGATGATCGCGGCGTCGGTACGCGGGAAGTGCTCGTGTCCTTCAGGGTCGCGGCGCACCCACCCGCCGGTGACGACGTCGGTCGCGGACCCGGTGCGGGGCGAGAAGCCGTGGACGGCGTGCCAGTTCGCCATCGCCACGGCCTCGACCGCCAGGCCCTGGTCGCGCGGGGACAGCTCGGTGCCGAACATGCGCAGGCTCTCCCACGCGTCGTCGGACGGTTCGATGGCCGACGCGGTGGCGTCGTCGACGAGGGTCGCGACGAAGCGGGTGCCGGCGGGGGCGTCGGCAGCGTCCGAGACCGCGCGGCCGAGGTACAGCGTCACGGTGCCGTCGGGGACGTCGGCCGCGGTCACGAAGCGCAGGGTGCCGTCGGCGTTCCGGAGCATCTCCGAGCCGTGCACCGGCAGGTACCGGGTCGCGGAGTCCTCGCGCAGGACCCGGTCGAGGTCCGGCGTCGTGCGGAACTCGGCGTCGCGGTCGAGTTCGTTGCGGGACAGCGGGAGCCGGGAGGCGAACTCGACGGTCACGGCAGAGGGCTCCTCGGTTCAGGTGCAGGCGAGGCCTGCGGGCGGGGCGTGCGGCAAGGCGTACTGGGAAGGCTTCGGGAACAGCGTGGCGTGCACCGGTGCAGGCGTCACGCACCTACCCTGAGGGGCATGGCGGGATCCCAGTTCACTCTAGCCGCGTTGGCGACGACGGCCGTGCCCGGTCTCGTCGTCACGGGCACGCGCACGCTCGGCTCGGCCGCGGCCGGCGACTACGAGTCGGCTCTCCTCCGCGACGCCGACGGCGCCCTGACGGTCATCCGACGTCCCCGGAACCAGCGGGCGGAAGCCCGGCAGTCGGCCGACCTCGTCGCGATCCGTGCGCTGAGCGCCGGGATCCGCACGCGCCTCCCGTTCGGTGTGGCCGAGTACCGCGGCCAGGCGCCGATCGGATCGACCCGCGCCATCGTCACCACCCGGCTGCCGGGCGCGCACCCGACGCTCGCGTCGTTCGCCGAGCGCCCCGAGCTCGCCACGAGCGTCGGCCGCGCCCTCGCCGCGATCCACCAGCTGCCGACGAGCTTCGTCTCGGACGCCGGCCTGCCGTCGCTCACCCCGTTCGAGGTGCTGCGCTCCGCCGTGTCCGTGATGGACCGCGCCGTCGCCACCAAGCTCGTGCCCGCCGCCCTGGTCGAACGGTGGGAGGGCGCCGCGCGCGACCAGCAGCTGTGGCAGTTCACCCCCACCGTCGTGCACGGATCGATCGGCACCGGCGTGCTGCTCGTCGACGGCGATGCCGTCAGCGGGATCCTCGACT
Source organism: Curtobacterium sp. 18060 (assembly GCF_902706105.1). NCBI lineage: Bacteria > Bacillati > Actinomycetota > Actinomycetes > Micrococcales > Microbacteriaceae > Curtobacterium > Curtobacterium sp. 18060. The sequence continues at coordinate 19,638 of NZ_CACSJV010000005.1, forward strand.
GGGGCGAGCTCCGACTCGGCGACCCGGCGAAGGACCTCGCCTGGGTGCTCGCCGGCCGACGCGACGCCTTCGACACCGTCCTGAGCGCCTACGAGGCGAACGGCGGCGGACGCGACCGTCAGCTCGCACAGCGCGCCCGGGTGCACCACGAACTCGAGACGGCGCACTGGCTGCTGCACGGCGTCCAGGCGAAGAGCACCGAGGTCGTCGACGACGCGGTCGCGATGATGCACCGGCTGGTCGACGCGGTGCACGCGCCGAGCGCGGAGCCGCTGCAGTCGGTGTCCCCCGAGACGATGGAGATCGGCGAGGTCGAGCAGTTGCTGTCGTCGACCGAACGCCGACACGGCTGATCTCCGCTCCGACGTTCCGGCTCGTGCGCCGCGCTGACCTCTGCCGAGCGGTCACGCAACGTCGTCCGCCCCGCGTTCGAGCGACCGTCCACGACCGGTCCGCAGCCGCCGACGGGCTGTCGTGACCAGTGGCGGTCGCGCTGGGCGGTGGGCGCGACTGCCTGGAGGCCCGGTGCCGGTCCGCGAGACCGGCACCGGGCCTCCCGGGTGGCCGGCTGGGGCGCGGCGCGCTCCCCGCCCGCGTCCGGCCCCGAGCCGTCACGACTCCCCGCCCTCCGAGCACCGACCGGCCGCGAGCCGTCGGCCGTCGAGCCGCGCACTGACGGCCTGTGACCGGTGCGCCGTGCACGCCGCGGGGTGTCGCGACCCCTCGTCCGTCAGCCGATCGCGGCCGTCCAGGCGCGCTCGAGTCCGGCACGGTCGAGCAGCTCGGTCGGGCGCACCTCGAGGTCGTCCGCGACGAAGTAGAACACGGCGTCGACCTGGTCGAGCGGTCGACCGGTGAACTCGGCGTAGGCCACCCGGTACAGGGCGAGCTGCAGCGTCCGTCGGGCCAGGTCGTCGGCACCGGACGGCGCCTTGCCCGTCTTCCAGTCGACGACCTCGGCACGCCCGTCGATCTCGTAGACGGCGTCGAGCTTGCAGACGACGCTGTGCCCGAGGAACGGGATGTGGATCTCGCGCTCGACCTCGACCGGCGTGCGGCCGGCCCACCGTGAGCGGGCGAAGGTGGCCTGGAAGTCGGCCAGTCGTCGGGCGTCGTCGTCCGTGACCACGGCGTCCGGCGAGGCGTCGACCAGGTCGTCGGCGTCGAGGTCGAGCTCGTCGCCCCACACGTCGAGGGTCTCGAGCGAACCACCCGTGCGGGCACGCTGCTCCACCCACTGGTGGAAGAGCGTGCCGAGCCGGGTCGCTCGGTACGGGCGCTCCGGCATCGGCCGCCGCAGGCGTTCGGCCACCTTGTCCGGCTCGGTCAGGTAGTCCTTGAAGCCGGAGGCCGGCACGCGGTGCGGGACCACGACCGCGTGCTTCGCGTTCCGGGTCGCGCGTCGTTCGGCGAGCAGCAGGTCGACGTCGGCCGCGTACCGGCCGGAGGCACCGGGGTTGGCGTTCCGGACCCGCTCGGCCGCCGCCAGCACCCGGGGCGCCCGCTGCCCGAAGGGCACGTGCGGCCAGAGCTGCTGCGCGCCGTCCTCGCCGAGGGGGTTCTCGTCGTGCACGGTGGTCTCCGGGATCGCGGTGCCGTCGACCACCCCGGCCTCGACCAGGTCGTGCAGGTACCGGCTCGGCTCGGTGGGGCGCACGCCGCCGGCCCAGAACGAACCGGACACGAGCAGGTCGTGGCGGGCACGGGTCAGCGCGACGTACGTGAGTCGGCGTTCCTCGTCCTCGTTGCGGGCCTTCACCCGCTCCTTGAAGGCGTCGATCGCGGTCGTGACGTCCTTCTGGGTCTCCTGCCCGCGCCACGCCAGGCTCGGCAGCTCGGCGCCGTCCCCCCGGAACTCGTACGGCAGACGGCCGAAGCCGAGCCACCCGGACGAGCCCTCCTGCGGCCGGGCGGGCAGTCCGCCCTCGACCATGCGCGGCACCGCGACGGCGTCCCACTCGAGGCCCTTCGACCCGTGGATCGTCAGGATCTGGACCGTGCCGGCTTCGGGTTCCTCGGAGCGCGGGCCCATGTCGTCACGGCGGGCGGCGGCGTCGATCCACCCCAGGAAGGAGCCGAGGTCGGCACGGTCGTCGGTGGACACGAACCCGGCGAGCTCGTCGATGAAGGCGTCGAGGTACGCCCCGCTGCCCTGCTCGTGCGCCGCGACCTCGATGTCGAGGCGCATCTCCTGCACCACGAGCGTCACGAAGTCGACCAGGTCGCTGCCGGCCCGCGACCGCAGCATCGCGAGCTGCGTACCGAGCGCCCGCATCCGGCTGCGGCCGGCGGGCGTGATGCCCTCGAGCGCGCCGTGCTCGTCCGGTGCGGTCGCCACGAAGTCCAGGGCGTCGACGATCGAACCGTGCTCCCCCGCGGCCACCGAGGCGCGGAACGCCGCCGTCAGTTCGTCGTCGAGCCGCTGCTGCGTGTGGTCGCGCTGGAACAGCCACCGCGCGAGGTGGTGCAGGGCGACGACGTCCGCCGCGCCCACCCGCCACCGGGCACCCGCGAGCAACCGGATGAGGTCGTTGCCGGCAGCCGGGTCGTGCAGCACCCGCAGGCACGCGACCAGGTCCACGATCTCGGGGCGCTGCAGCAGGCCGCCGGTGCCGAGCACGTGGAAGGGCACAGCACGCGCTCCGAGCGCCGCGGTGAACGACGCCAGGTCCTTGCGGGCACGGAGCAGCAGGGCCATCGACCCGGTCGGGTTCCGCTTCCGGTGGCCCTGGAACCAGGCGGCGACCTCGTCGGCCTCTTCCGGCAGGGTCTCCGGGAACACCGCCCGGACCGTCCCGGCGTCCGCACCGGGTCGCGGTGACAGGCGCTCGACGTCGACCTCGGACGCCTCGGACAGCGGCGCCACGATCGCGTTCGCCCCCGCGAGGACGTCGACCGGGTTCCGCCAGCTCGTCGACAGCGCGAACGTCACGGGCCGGACCGCGTCCGGCTCGGTGCCGCCGAAGTCGTGCGGGAAGCGTGCGAGGTTCGCGGCGCTCGCACCGCGGAACCCGTAGATCGACTGGTGCGGGTCACCCACGGCCATCACCGAGCGCCCGCGGAACAGCCGGGCGAGGAACCGGGTCTGCACCACCGAGGTGTCCTGGTACTCGTCGAGCAGCACGACGCCGAACCGCTGCCGCAGGTCCGTGACCACCCGCGGCGCGGACTCGGCCGCGGCGAGCGCCAGGGCGATCTGGTCGGAGAACTCGACGAAGCCGCGGTCGACCTTCTGCCGTCGGAACTCCGCGACCAGGTCGGCGAGGGGCTCCAGCGCACCGATCGCGGCGACGGCCTCGGTGATCGCCTTGTACGGCTTGCCACGGTTGCCGGGCAGTTCGAGCAGGTCGGAGAACTCGACGGCGAACCGGCGGAGGTCCTCGGGTTCGACGAGGTGCTCGGACGTGGCCCCGGCGAGCGCGACGACGGCCGCGGTGAGGGTGTCGACGTCGCGGTCGAGTCCGGCCAGTCGGTCGTCACGCGCGGCCACCACGACGCGGCGGGCCAGCTGCCAGGCGGACGGTTCGGTCAGGACCTGGGACTCGCCGTCGCGGCCGACGAGCAGGGCGTTCTCGCGGAAGACGGCGTTCGCGAACGCGTTGTAGGTCGACACGGTGGGCGCTTCGAAGGCGTCGCCCGGGGTGATCAGGCCGACGTCCTCGAGCGCACGGATGCGGTCGTTGATGCGCACCGAGAGCTCGCCGGCGGCCTTGCGGGTGAAGGTCAGACCGAGGACCTCGTCGGGGCGGACCATGCCGTTCGCGAGCAGCCAGACCACCCGCGACGCCATCGTCTCGGTCTTGCCGCTGCCGGCTCCGGCGACGACCAGGGCGGGGGTGAGCGGGGACTCGATGACGGCGCGCTGCTGTGCGGTCGGGCGGGGGCGGCCGAGGGCGTCGGCGATGGCGTCGGCGCCGTGCCGGACCACAGGCGCAACGAGGACGTCCGTCGTGCCCGTCGAGCCCGTCGCGTCGGTCGTGCCGGTCGTGTCGGTCGTGTCGGTCGTGTCGGTCACCAGGTCACCTCCGAGACCACGTGGATGCGGCACTCGACGCCGGTCCGGGCCTTCTCGCAGTGGTCGTCCACGTTCGCCAGGAAGGTCCGTCCGGCCATGCCGCGCGCGACCCCGTGCAGGCGCTCCCGGTAGGCGTCGCGCGCCTCGGCGTCGAACGCGTGCTGGGTGCGCTCCGAGTAGGCCTGCCCGCCGCGGGGGTTCTGCACGAACACGAGTCGGGCGTCCGTCATGGGCGAGCCGGCCGGAACGCCCTCGACCGCGCCGTCCTCGATCGCCAGCTGGTACGCGCCGAGCTGCGGGTGCTCCGGCATGTCGTTCTTCTCGCTCGGCATCGAGCGTCCGGTCTTGAGGTCCACGACGCTGACACGGCCCTCGGGGTCGACCTCGATGCGGTCGATGCTGCCGCGCATCCGGGCGGGGCCGGTGACCAGGGCGAACGAGGTCTCGGCGCCGAGCAACCGGCGGCCAGCGCCCGCGAAGGTCCGCAGGTAGTCGCTGAGCCCCTCGATCATGCGGCGGGTGCGCGCGCGTTCCCGATCGGCCACCCACGGCGACTCGAAGGTCAGTTCGTCCCACCGGGCCTCGACCCGCTCCCACAGCGACTCGACGTCGATCTCGGTCGCGTGCTCCATCGCCTCGTGCACGATCGTGCCGATCCCCATCGCCGGACTCGGCGCACCGCCGCCGAAGGTCTGCACGAACCAGTGCACCGGGCACTCCTCGAACGTGCCGATGCGCGACGGCGAGACGGACACGGTCGGGGCGACGGGTTCGCCGCCCTCGACCTCGGGCACCGGCTCGGCGTCGAGGTCGACCAGCGGCTCGTCGGTGGTGGGCTCGGCGAGGCCGTACCAGTCGTCCGGTGCGGCCCCGGGGACCTCGGCCTCGGCCAGTCGGGCGAGCGCCGAGGCAGCCTCGTGGTCGCCGGACAGGACGACCCGACGTCGCAGGGACCCGGCCAGTCCGCGCAGGGACAGCGGGTGCACGGTCGGCTGCCGGTCCGGCGGCACCGGCACCAGGCGGACGAACGGCGACGGGGACTCGTCGTCGTTGGCGACGGTGCCGATCACGACCTGCGTGGTTGCGCGGGAGACGGCGCGGGCGAACAAGCGGAGTTCGTCGGCCACCACCGCGGCGCGGTCGTCGATCGGCGAACGCTCGACCCCCGACGCCGCACGGACCAGGCCGTCCGGGTCGAGCAGACTGCCGCGCACCCGGGTGTTCGGCCACACGCCGTCCTGCAGTCCGAGCACGACGACGACGTCGCACTCGAGTCCGATCGTCGCCGAGGGGGTGAGCACCCGGACCCGGCCGGCGGTGCGGTCGGGTCCGATGGAGTCCTCGGGCAGGTCGGCGCCGAGCAGGTCGTCGACGAACACCCGGGCCGGGGCGTCCGGGGTGCGTTCGACGAACCGCTTGGCGGCGGTGAACAGGCCGACGACGGCGTCGAGGTGCCGGTCCGCTTCGCCCGCTCCGACCCCGCCGGCTGCGGACTGCCCGCCCCACGACTTCGCGAGGCCGCTGCGTTCCCACAGGCCCCAGAGGATCTCCTCGATGCTCGATCCGGCCTCGGCGTCGGCGTGTGCCTGCACCAGACTGCGTGCGAGTCGGGTCGCCCGTCTGGCGAAGCCGGCGTCGACCGTGGCCAGACGCTCCGGGGCACCGAGCGCGTCGATCAGGAGTTCGTCGGCCGTGCGGGTGCCGTCGCCGGCGAGCTCTTCACGCCGCAGCGCGAGCCGCAGCCGGCGCATCGCCAGGGTGTCGAGCCCACCGAGCGGCCCGGTGGCGAACGCCGTGGCCAGGGCGGCGTCGAGGGGCAGGACCCCGAGGGCGACCGCCGCGGCGTCGAGCAGTGCCCGCGCCGCCGAGTCGTCACGGGGGCGCACCGGCGCGGCACCGGCGGTCGCGGGGACCTCGGCCACCGAGAGCGCACGCACGAGCTCGGGGATCGCGGCGCCGCTGCGGGTGACGACGGCCATCCGGTGCCACGGCACACCGTCGAGCAGGCGGTGCTCGCGGAGCCGTCGGGCGACGGCCACCAGCAGCGCCGACCGGCTCGCCGCCTCGAGGTGCACGACGGCGTCGGCTCGGGCGTCCTCGTCGCTCGCCGTGGCCGCGCGCTGCCGACCGGCCGCTGCCGTGCCGATGCGCCCCGTGATCCCGGAGACCAACGACCGGATCGGCGCGGGGTACCGGTGCACGGTGCCGAGGAAGAGTTCGTCGACGCGGTCCACGCCGAGCCGCACGGCCAGGCGACCGAGCACGTCCGGTTCGGCGCCGCGGAACGCCGAGGCGGCGATGTCCGGGTCGCCGAACGCGACGACCTGCACGCCGGACCGGGCGAGCGCACCGAGGAGTGCCACCTCGCCCTCGACGAGTTCCTGGGTGTCGTCGACCACGATGAGTCCGAGGGCGGCGATGCTCGCGGGCAGTTCACCGCGCAGCACGGCCGCGGTGGCGAACGCGACGAGCTCGCCGGAGTCGAGGCTGGTCGCGCGGAACGCGGTGACCGAGGCGCGGTACTCGTCGACGAAGTCACCGACGGCCCGCCACTCGGGTCGACCGCCCTCGTCGCCGAGCTCGCGCATGTCCTCGGGCTCGACGCCCGCCGCGACCGCACGCATCATGACGTCGCGCAGCGCGGTCCGGAACCCGGCGCGCTCCCGCACCACCGCGGTGATGGGTTCGGGCCAGTCCGGACCGGTGCCGTCGAGCTCGTGACCGGCGAGCAGGTCGGCGATGATGCGGTCCTGCTCGCCACCGGTCAGCAGCGTGGGCGCTTCCTGCCCCTGGACCGCGGCGGCGTGCGCGACGATCTGGAAGGCCAACGAGTTCACGGTCCGGGCGAGGGCTCCGGGCACCACGCGGTCGACGGCGGCGGCGAGGCGGTCACGCAGGGCGGTGGCAGCGGTCCGCGACGAGGTCAGCGCGAGCACGGTGGCGTGCCCGTCGGGGCTGATCGCGTCCGGTCGGCGCAACCGGTCGGCGACGAGCCGGGCGAGCGTGGTCGTCTTGCCCGTGCCGGGAGCGCCGATGACCGCCGCGTGCCGGCCGTCGGGCAGCGCGAGCACGGCGGTCTGGGACGGGTCGTCGGCCAGGGCGCGTGCGACGCCGACGTCTGCGGGGGCTGGCGTCAGCGTGGTCTGCGGCACGCTCGTACGGTACCCACGACCGCCGACACCACCCGGCCCGACGCGGGCGCGGCGCGCACCCGGGCCGCCGAGTGCGCCCGCGGCGAACGTCCGATGTCCTCCGGGACCGCTCGGATACGCTGTGCTCGTGGACATCAAGATCGGCATCATCAACAGCCCGCGCGAGATCGCGTTCGAGACCGCCCAGACCGCCGACGAGATCGAGAAGGCAGTGTCTGAGGCCCTCGCGTCGAAGGCGACGCACCTGTCACTCCAGGACGAGAAGGGCCGTCGCTTCATCGTTCCGGTCGCCGCCCTGGCGTACGTCGAGGTCGGCGCGGAAGAGGCACGCCGCATCGGCTTCGTCGCCTGACGACGTGGAACTGCTCTTCGCCGTCCTCGGCGGCCTGATCATCGGCGGGATCGCGCACGTGGTCCTGCCGTGGCGCGCCAGTCGTGGCGTCCTGATCGGGCCCGCCGTGGGCGGCATCGCCGCTGCCGTGCTGTGGGAGGCACTGACCTGGGCCGGGTGGCGGTACGACGCCACCTGGATCTGGGTCGTGGCCCTGGTCGGTGCGGGCGTCGTCGCCCTCGTCGTCGAGTGGCTGCTCGGGACGCGCCGCGACAAGAGCGACGTCGAGTACTACGAACGACTCAAGGCCCGCGGGGCCTGAGCCGAGCACGGGACCGCCGCGCCTAGGCCGTCAGGCCGAGCGCGTCCATCCGTCGGGTGTGCGCCGCGATCAGTTCGGTCCACACCGGCTCGAGCCGCTCCTGGTCCTCGCGCGCGTGCGACGCCAGCGCCGACCGTGCCACGAGCAGGGTGTCGCCGACCAGACGCCGGCCCCACATCGCCAGGCGCGAGCCGACCTCGGGGTCGTCCTCGATCCGGGCGGTCAGTTCCTCGACGACCGCGGGTTCCTCACGCGCGTCGAACACGGAGCGCAACCGCTGCCGCACGTCGTTCGGCAGCGACCGCAGCAGGTTGCCGAACAGGTCGTTCAGGATGCCGGCCGTGACGTAGCCGGTCAGCATCGACTCGTACCAGTCGGCGCCGCTCGTGCGCTCGAGGAACCGGTCGATCGCCTCGCGGTGCGGCGCCATCAGTTCCGCCGGGTCCGAACCGTTGCGTTCGATCTCGGCGACGATCGTGCGGTGCCGGTCGAGCGCCGTCGTCGCGAGCACACCGGTCACCAGGCGACCGGACAGCGTCGGCGCCGAGGCACCGGCACGACCCATCGTCTCGTAGACGGAGAGCTGCAGGTACGCGGCCTGGCCCAGGTAGACGTCGAGCTCGGGGGTGACGTCGTCGAGCGCCAGACGCTTGACCTGGCTTGCGTTGCGCGGGTTCCGCGACGCGAGCCACGCTGCTGCGAGCTGCGCCGCGCGCTTCCGGTTCCACCACGACACCACCCGGAGAGCATAGCGGGAACCGCCTCGCGCCCCGCTCCACCCGCCCATCGGTAGACTGGCCCGGACTTCCACCAGAACTAAGGTGATTCTTTGACTTTCGCAGACCTCTCCATCGAGCAGGACATCGTCGACGCGCTCGCGGGCAAGGGCATCCTCGAGCCCTTCCCGATCCAGCAGCAGACGATCCCGCTCGCCCTCACCGGCCAGGACATCATCGGCCAGGCCAAGACCGGTACCGGCAAGACCTTCGGGTTCGGCCTCCCCCTCATCCAGCGCCTCGGCGCCGACCCGGCGCCCGGCGTCAAGGCCCTCGTCGTCGTCCCGACCCGAGAACTCGCGGTCCAGGTGACCGAGGACCTCGAGGTCGCCACCTCGAACCGCCCGACCACCGTCGCGGCGATCTACGGCGGCAAGGCGTACGAGGGCCAGATCGAGCAGCTCAAGGCCGGCGCCCAGATCGTCGTCGGCACGCCCGGGCGGCTCATCGACCTGCAGCGCCAGCGACTCCTCGACCTGTCCCACGTGCAGGAAGTCGTCCTCGACGAGGCCGACCGCATGCTCGACCTGGGCTTCCTGTCGGACATCGAGCGCATCTTCCAGGCCATCCCCGAGGTGCGGCACACGATGCTGTTCTCGGCCACGATGCCCGCGCCGATCGTCGCCCTCGCCCGCCGGTTCATGAGCCGTCCGGTGCACATCCGGGCGACCGACCCGGACGAAGGCCTCATGCAGGCCAACATCAAGCACCTCATCTACCGCGCGCACTCCCTGGACAAGGACGAGGTCATCGCCCGCATCCTCCAGGCCGAGGGCCGCGGCAAGACCGTGATCTTCACCCGCACCAAGCGTGCGGCGGCGAAGCTGGTCGAGGAGCTCAAGGACCGCGGGTTCAACGCCGCAGCGGTGCACGGTGACCTCAACCAGGAGCAGCGCGAGCGCGCGATGGCCGCCTTCAAGGCCGGCAAGCGCGACGTGCTCATCGCCACCGACGTCGCCGCCCGCGGCATCGACGTGGACGACGTCACGCACGTCATCAACCACACGATCCCGGACGACCCGGACACCTACCTGCACCGCGCCGGTCGTACCGGCCGTGCCGGCAAGACCGGCATCGCGGTCACGTTCGTCGACTGGGACGACCTGCACAAGTGGACGCTGATCGACAAGGCCCTCGAGTTCGGCATCCCCGAGCCCGTCGAGACCTACTCGTCGTCGCCGCACCTGTTCGAGGAACTCGACATCCCGAAGGGCACCAAGGGCCGTCTGCCCGGTGCCTCGTCGCACGCCGCGTCGGCCGGTGCCCCCGCCGAGAAGCGCAGCAGTGACCGTCCGGCGTCCGGTCCGCGTGACGCGTCGCGTTCGCGGTCGCGCAGCCGCACCCGGTCAGGAGGCTCGGAGCAGCCCGCCTCGCAGGCTCCCGCCACCGAGTCCGCGGCTCCGACCTCCGCGCCCACCGACGACACGTCGGCCACCGAGGGCGGGACCACCGACGGCGCCGCGAAGCGTCGCCGCCGTCGCCGCCGTCGCGGAGCCGGCACCGGCGATGCCTCGGCGACCGCCTCGGCACCGCAGGGTTCGTCGGACGGCGAGTAGCGCCTCCAGACCGAAGGGTCCGTCGCTGACGCGACGGGCCCTTCGTCGTCCTCACCTGCCGACTGCCCCCGCGAAAGCGACAGATTGCCGCGAACTGTCGGCGGGAATCTGTCGCTTTCGCGAAGGGGTCAGGCCGCGCCGAGCGAGATCTGTCGCTTCGGTGGGGACGAGCCTCGGGTCAGGACAGGCGCGAGCCGGGGCCGACCACGGGGGCGCTGCCGGTGGCCTCGGACAGGATGGCGTCGAACGCGACCCGCGCCGTCCGGTGCTCGCCGAGCCGGTTCGGCTTGCCCGTGCCGTGGTAGTCGCTCGAACCGGTGACGAACAGGCCGTAGCGCGACGCCCAGTCGAGCAGGGTGCGCCTGCCGTGCGCCAGGTTCTCGCGGTGGTCGACCTCGAGCCCGCCGAGCCCGGCGTCGACGAGGTCGCGGAGCATCGGCTCGTCGATGACGATCCCCCGCGACGAGGCTGCCGGGTGCGCGATGACCGGCACACCGCCCGCCTGTCGGATGAGTTCGACGCCGCGCAGGGGCGACGGTGCCTCGTGCGGTTCGTAGTAGCCGGACGCCGGGTGCAGGATGCCGCGGAACGCCGCGCTCCGGTCGGACTCGAGGCCCCGCGCGACGAGCGCGTCGGCGATGTGCGGGCGGCCGATGGTGGCCCCGGGGCTCGCCTGGGCCAGGACGTCGGCCCAGGTGATCGGGTGGTCCTCGCCGATGCGGTCGACCATGCGGTGCGCGCGGGAGAGGCGGCCGGAGCGGATGCGGTCCGTCTCCTCGACCAGGCCCGGGTCGTGTGGATCGACCAGGTAGCCGAGGACGTGCACGCTCCGGAAACCGATGCGCGTGCTGAGCTCGAGACCCGGCAGGAGCGTCAGCGGCAGCTCGCGGGCGGACCCGGACGCGTCGGCCCAGCCGGCGGTCGTGTCGTGGTCGGTCAGCGCGACGGCGTCCAGGCCGGCGGCCGCGGCCGCTCGGACGAGCTCCGCGGGTCGCTCGGTGCCGTCGGAGACACTCGAGTGCGCGTGCAGGTCGATGAACGGGTCGGGCACGTCGACAATGCTATCCACAGGTGAGGGGCCGCACAGGACGCCGGTGCAGCGCGGTGCGATGATGGGGGCATGGCCGACACGACTCCCCGCGCGACGAGCAACCGATCCACGACCCCCGGGTCCTCGACCTTCAAGGACTTCATCGGGTCGCAGTGGGCCGACCGCGAGCAGACGATCCCCGAGCCCCGCGAGCAGGCCGCCTTCGCTGCCGAGCGTCGGGCCCGCATCTCCGAGCTGCACCCGGGCCGCACGATCGTCGTCCCCGCCGGACAGGCCAAGGTCCGCTCGAACGACTGCGACTACCCGTTCCGCCCGCACTCCACGTTCGCGCACCTGACCGGGTGGGGCACCGACACCGTCGTCGGTTCCGTCCTCGTGATGACGCCGAACGGCTCCGGGCACGACGCCACGCTCTACTTCCGTGCCACGGCCGGTCGTGATTCGGAAGAGTTCTACGCGAACCCCGAGATCGGCGAGTTCTGGGTCGGGCCGCGTCCCTCGCTCGACGCCGTCGCCGCCGACCTCGGGCTGGCCACGGCCGACCTCGGCTCCTTCTCGGACGTCGCCGACGGACTCGACGCTTCGGCGCTGCTCGTGCGCGAGGCCGACGACGACCTCACCCGCACCCTCGACGCACGACTCGGCAGCGCCGTCGGCGGCGCACCGGCGACCGACGACGTCCTCGCCCGCGACCTGTCCGAACAGCGCCTGGTGAAGGACGCGTACGAGGTGGGCGAGCTCCGCAAGGCCGTCGACGCGACGAAGCACGGCTTCGACGACGTGATCGCCGACTTCGACGCCGTCCTGGCACACCAGCGGGGCGAGCGCATCGTCGAGGGCACCTTCAACCGCCGGGCTCGTGCCGACGGCAACACGGTCGGCTACGACACGATCGCCGCCTCGGGCCACCACGCCTGCATCCTGCACTGGACCCGGAACGACGGCGCCGTGCAGCCGGGTGACCTGATCCTCATCGACGCCGGGGTCGAGGTCGACTCGTTCTACACGGCCGACATCACCCGCACGCTGCCGGTCAGCGGCACGTTCTCCCCCGTGCAGCGCATGGTCTACGACGCCGTGCTCGAGGCAGCAGACGCCGCGTTCGCCATCGTCAAACCGGGCATCACGTTCCGCCAGGTGCACGCCACGGCGATGGAGGTCATCGCCCGCAAGACCGCCGAGTGGGGCTTCCTGCCCGTCTCGGCGGAAGAGTCGCTCGAGGCGGACAACCAGTTCCACCGCCGCTACATGGTGCACGGCACGAGCCACCACCTCGGCCTCGACGTGCACGACTGCGCGAAGGCCCGTCGCGAGATGTACATCGACGGCGTCGTGCAGCCCGGCATGGTGTTCACGATCGAGCCCGGTCTGTACTTCCAGCAGGACGACCTGACCGTGCCCGCGGAGTTCCGCGGCATCGGCGTCCGGATCGAGGACGACATCCTGGTCACCGAGGACGGGGCCGAGAACCTGTCGATCGGCATCCCCCGGACCCCCTCGGACGTGGAGGCGTGGATCGCCCGCTCCGGCCGCTAGCCTGAGCGGGTGACGACGCCCGACGCCTCCACCGACTCCCGCACGCCGCAGTTCTCGATCGAGGTCGAGCACTTCGACTCCCCCGACGCGCAGCGACTCCGAGCCGCGCAGCGCCTGGAGATCGACCGTGCCTACGGCGGCGACACCGAACCCGGCGAGAAGCCGACGGCAGACTCCATCGCGGTGTTCTTCCTGGCGCGCGACGAGGCCGGCACTCCGCTGGCGTGCGGCGGACTGCGGGTCGTCGACGACGGCATCACCGAGATCAAGCGCATGTACGTCCGGCCGGAGTCCCGCGGCTCGGGTGTGGCGGCCGCGCTGCTGCGTCGTCTCGAAGAGGCCGCGCTGGACCTTGGGTCACCGGCGCTCGTGCTCGAGACGGGGAACGAGCAGAAGCGCGCCGTCGGGTTCTACGAGCGCGAGGGCTTCACGCGGATCGCCAACTTCGGCCCCTACATCGGCGCCCCGCTGTCGATCTGCTACTCGAAGGTGCTGTAACCCGAACACACCGGCCCCGAGCACGCAGGCGTCAGGGGCGCTCGTCGCCCTTCGGGGACGACGGGGTCGACGAAGACGACGGTGCCGGCGGCGTCGCACCGGGCACCCGCTCGCCGTACTGCGGCGGGTCCTGCGGACGACGCTCGGGGATCGCCGGCCCACCCGAGGTGGGTCGGTCGGCGGGGGCGGCAGCGGACGGGTCGGCGTTCTCGCCGTACCGGGGCCCGTCGTTCGTGCCGTACCGCGGCGCGCTCGACGCACCCGGCGCCGTGGGCGCATCCGTCTGCGCGCCGGGGGCCGACGTGCCGGGCTGCTGCGGGCCTCCTGGCTGCTGGTGGGGCGTGGCGTGTCCGCCGTACGGCGACTGCTGCGGCGGGGCGGGACGCCACGGCTGCTGTCCCTGCACGGGCGCACCGGGAGCGCCCTGCTGGGGCTGCTCGTTCCAGTGCGTGGACGGCGTCGCGCCGTGCTCGCCGAGGATCCGCTGCGCCTGGCCGGTCAGCTGCGGGTTGACGACGATCTGGTAGTTCGTGGCGAGCACCTGGTGGACGCTCGTGAAGTCCCGCTGCCGCTTCGTGATCGCGAACGAGACGATGCCGTAGAGCATGCCGAACGCGGCGCCGATGATCGCTGCGGCGAGGATCAGGCCGCCGGCGCTCGGCGAGAACAGGGTGAGCACGATGCCGAAGAAGATGCCGAGCCAGAGCCCGGACAGCGCTCCGGCGATCGCCGCGCGGCCGTAGGTCATCTTGCCGGTGACACGCTCGACGGTCTTCAGGTCGTTGCCCACGATCGAGAGCTGGTTGACCGGGAAGTCGGCGTCGGCGAGCTTCGCCACGACGCGCTGGGCGTCGGGGTAGCTGTCGTACGTGCCGAGGACGTCGCCCTTGGGCAGCGTCGGGAAGGCCTGGGCGGTCCTGCCGGCGAAGGGACTCTGATTGCTCACACAGCCATCATTCACCGCACACCTTGCGATCGCACGTGCACCGCCGGGGAAGCGCCACCACGCACACCGACTACGCTGGGTCGGGTGAGCGCCACGAAGGTCTTCGTCGCCCGCCTCGCCGGGTGCTCCGTCTTCGACCCCGCGGGCGACCGCGTGGGCAAGGTCCGGGACGTCCTGGTGGTCTACCGCCGGGCCGATCCCCCGCACGTCGTGGGGTTGATCGTCGAGGTGCCGGGCAAGCGCCGCATCTTCGTCAGCGTCGGCCGCATCACCTCGATCGGTGCCGGCCAGGTGATCACCACCGGGCTCGTCAACATGCGCCGTTTCGAGCAGCGCGGCGGCGAGGTCCGGGTGATCGCCGAGATGCTCGGCCGCAAGGTGCTCATCAAGAACCAGCGGATCCGCGCCACCATCGAGGACGTCGCGATCGAGGACCGCGGGCAGGGCGACTGGGAGGTCGCGCAGCTCTTCCTCCGCAAGCCGAAGACCACGCCGTCGCCGTTCGGCAAGGGCCCGACGACGTTCGCGACGTGGAACGAGGTCACCGAGGACGAGCTCCCCGGTGAGGCCCAGTCCGCCGAGCACGTCATCGCCGCGTACTCCGACCTCGTGCCCGCCGACCTGGCGAGCACCCTGCTCGACCTGCCGGAGGAACGCCGGTTCGAGGTCGCCGAGGAACTCCCGGACGACCGTCTCGCCGACGTGCTCGAGGAGATGCCCGACCAGGAGCGCGTCGAGATCCTGTCGCGGCTCGAGGACGCCCGTGCGGCGGACGTGCTCGACCAGATGCAGCCCGACGACGCCGCCGACGTGCTCGCGCAGTTCTCCGACGAACGGAGCGAGGCGCTCCTGCAGCTCATGGAGCCGGAGGAGGCGCAGGACGTCCGCATGCTCCTGGAGTACGAGCCGGACACCGCCGGTGGTCTGATGACCACCGAGCCCGTCATCGTCTCCGCCGACGCGACCGTCGCCGAGGGGCTCGCGCTCGTCCGCCGCCACGACCTCGCCCCGGTGCTCGGTGCCGCGGTGTGCGTCACGCTGCCGCCGTACGAGCCGCCGACCGGCCGGTTCCTCGGGCTGGTGCACTTCCAGCGCATGCTCCGCTACCCGCCGAACGAACGGCTCGGCACGCTCATCGACCAGCAGACCGAACCGGTCCGGGTCGACGCGAGCGCCGCCGAGGTCACCCGTGTGATGGCGACCTACAACCTGCTGTCCGTCCCCGTGGTCGACGACGCCCACCGCCTCGTCGGGGTGGTGACGATCGACGATGTCCTCGACCACGTCCTGCCGGACGACTGGCGAAGTCAGGGCGAGGGGGAACCCTCACCGCTTCCACGCCAACGCCCGCGCAAGACACCCGTGACGACGGGAAGGAGGACCACCCGTGGCCCGAACGGATGAGAACCGTCGCGATCGCGAGCGCTCCGACGTCCGCCTCGACTCGCCCAAGGGCATGCGCACGCGCGTGCTCCCGACCCGCCGCCGCGGCGGACGCGGTGACACGTTCGGTCGCGCGACCGAGGGCATCGCACGTGGCATGGGCACGCCGTGGTTCCTCATCGGCCTCACCCTGTTCTGCGTGGTCTGGATGGGCTACAACACCCTCGCGCCGAAGCCGTGGCAGTTCGACTCGGCAGCGATCGGCTTCACCGCGCTGACCCTGGTGCTGTCGCTCCAGGCCTCGTACGCCGCGCCGCTCATCCTGCTCGCGCAGAACCGGCAGGACGACCGCGACCGCGTGCAGTTCGAGCAGGACCGGCAGCGCGCCGAGCGGAACCTGGCGGACACCGAGTACCTGGCGCGCGAGGTCGTCGCGCTCCGGCTGGCGATGCGCGACATGGCGTCCAAGGACTTCATCCGCGCCGAACTCCGGTCGCTGCTCGAGGAACTCGACCGGCGCGACGCCGACGACGCCGGGTACGCGAACGAGCCCGGCAGCTCCACCCGTGGCTGACGCGGCTCCCGCCGACGAGCAGCTGGGCACGGCGGTCCTCGCTGCGCTCGGCCGCGTGATCGACCCCGAGATCCGTCGGCCCGTCACGGAGCTCGACATGATCCGCGGGGTGGACGTGCAGCCGGGAGGCGCGGTGCGCGTCGACCTGCAGCTCACGATCGTGGGGTGCCCCGCCGCCGACACCATCGAGCGCGACGTGCGCGTCGCCGCCGGTTCCGTGGACGGGGTGTCGTCGGTCGAGGTCGACGTCTCGGTGATGGCCCCCGCGACGCGTGCCGCGCTCACCGAGCGCCTGCGCGCCGGCCGGCCGAACGGCATCCAGTTCACGGCGGACTCGCTCACCCGGGTCATCGCCGTGACGAGCGGCAAGGGCGGTGTCGGCAAGTCGACGGTCACCGCCAACCTCGCCGTTGCGCTCGCCCGACGGGGCCTGCGGGTCGGGATCGTCGACGTCGACGTGCACGGCTTCAGCATCCCCGGGCTGATGGGGCTCACCGACGAGCACGGTGTCGCGCCACGTCCGACCCGCGTGGACAGCATGATCCTGCCGCCCGTCGCCCACGACGTGAAGGTCGTGTCGATCGGGATGTTCGTCGACGACGCCTCCACCGCGGTGTCCTGGCGTGGCCCGATGCTGCACCGCACCGTGAACCAGTTCCTGACCGACGTGTTCTTCGGCGACCTGGACGTGCTCCTGCTCGACCTGCCCCCCGGCACCGGCGACGTCGCGATCTCGGTCGGCCAGCTCCTCCCCCACGCCGAGGTCCTGGTCGTCACCACACCCCAGGCGGCTGCGGCCGACGTCGCCGAGCGCAGCGGGATCGTCGCACGCCAGACAGGCCAACGGGTGATCGGGGTCATCGAGAACATGGCCGGGCTCGTCCAGCCCGACGGCTCGGTCCTGCACCTGTTCGGCGAGGGCGGTGGCGCCGAGACCGCCGCACGGCTCTCCCGCGGCCAGGACGCCCCGGTGCCGGTGCTCGGCAGCGTGCCGCTGTCCGTGCCGCTCCGCGAGGGCGGGGACACCGGCCTGCCGGTCGTGCTCGGCGCGCCGGAGGACCCCGCGGCCGTCGCCCTCGCCGCGATCGCCGACGGCATCACGACGATGGGGCGCGGACTGGCCGGACGGAAGCTGGGTCTCTCGCTGTCCTAGGCTCATCAGCATGAGCATGGATCACGTCAGCGTCGACTGGGACCGCGCCCGCGACACGAACCGGGCGAACTGGGACGACCGGGTCCCGATCCACGAGGGCGCCTACGCCGTGGACGAGCTGTCCGACCCGGCGCACCGCTCCGACGTCGTGCGCGACGACCTGCCGGTGTTGACGCCGTGGCTGCCGGACGGCACGCTCGCCGACCTCGACGTCTGCCACCTGCAGTGCCACATCGGCACCGACACCGTGTCGCTCGCCCGCGAGGGAGCCCGGCTCACCGGCGTCGACTTCTCCCCCGCGGCGCTCGCCTCCGCCGCCGGCCTCGCGACGCGGCTCGGACTCGACGTCACCTGGGTGGAGACCGACGTGCTCGACGCCCGCGCTGCCGTCTCCGGCGACTTCGACGTCGTCTACACGAGCATCGGCACGATCTGCTGGCTCCCCGACCTCGACCGCTGGGCAGCGCAGGTCGCCGGCCTGCTGCGCCCGGGCGGGGTGTTCTTCATCCGCGACGGCCACCCCGCGCTCTACGGCCTCGACGAGACCGCCGACGAGCTCGTCACCCGGTACCGGTACTTCCCGGACGGCACCGCGCAGCAGTGGGACGACGCCGGCACCTACGCCGGCGACGGCACCGTGGCGAACACCCGCACGTTCGAATGGCCGCACCCGCTGTCCGAGATCGTGAACGCGCTGCTCGGCGCCGGACTCCGACTCCGCCGCCTGGACGAGGGGCGCACACTGCCCTGGCGCTTCAGTCCCCGCATGGAGGACACCGGCGACGGCTCGTGGGCGTGGCCCGACGCTGACCGCGACCGTGTTCCCCTGACGTACACGATCGTCGCCACCCGCGACTGACGACGGGCGCCTGCCATCCGCTCGGCGCGCGCCTGTACGTTCGTTCATGGACAGGTCGTTCCACCCCGGAGCATTATGCAAGGGCATTGCACAATGCCCGTGCGGAATGTGACCGCCTGGGCTCCACCCGCCGGACGACGACGTCCGGCCGAGGACAGGAGAACCGTGTGAACCAGAACACCCGAGTACGGATCGGCCTCGTGGCCACCGTCGCCGCAGTGATCGCCGGCGGATCCCTCGCCGCAGCACCGGCCATCGCCGCGACACCGTCGTGCGCGACCGCGTGGACCGCCGGCACCGCGTACTCCGGCGGTGCCACCGTCAGCGAGAACGGATCGAACTACACCGCGAACTGGTGGACGCAGGGCGACGACCCCGCGACGCACGCCGGTGCGACGGGCAGCGGCCAGCCGTGGACGTCGACCGGCGCCTGCTCCGGCACGGGCACGGGCACGGGCGGCGGGACCACTCCTCCAGGTGGGGGAACGACCACCCCCGGCACGGGCGGGAGCGGCGGCACGGCCAGCGGACTGGTGTTCAGCCCGTACAAGGACATCACCGTGAACCTCGACTGGAACACGAACGTCATGAACACCGCGGTCACCGGGACGCGGGTCCCGGTGGTCGGCTCGAGCAACAGCCTGGTGTCGACCCGGGAGCCCGGCCTCAAGGCGATCACCCTCGCCTTCGCGACCGGCACGTGCGGCAGCGAGAACTGGGGCGGCGTCGCGGCGGATGCCTTCGCGAACGCCAACATCCCGAAGCTCGACGCCGCCGGGGTGAACTACATCGTCAGCACCGGTGGAGCCGCCGGTTCGTTCAAGTGCTCGGGCGCCGCACTGCAGTCGTTCATCGCCCGGTACGCGACCCCGCACATGATCGGCGTCGACTTCGACATCGAGAGCGGTCAGTCGGCCGCCGACGTGCAGAACCTCGTGAGCGCCGCAGCCCTCGCCCAGGCGAAGTACCCGGGCATGCGCTTCTCGTTCACGCTCGCGACCCTGGCCGCCAGCGACGGCTCGTACGGCGGGCTGAACAGCACCGGCGACGCCACTGTGAAGGCGATCAAGGCGTCGACCCTGACGAACTACACGATCAACCTCATGACGATGGACTTCGGCCGCGCGACCACCGCGAACTGCGTGCTCTCCGGCTCCACCTGCCAGATGGGCAAGTCCTCGATCCAGGCCGTCACGAACCTGCAGCACACGTACGGCATCGCGTCGTCGAAGATCGAGGTCACCCCGATGATCGGCGTCAACGACACCACCGACGAGGTCTTCACCCTCGCCGACGTCGACACCCTGTCCGCCTACGCGAAGGCCAACGGCCTCGCCGGGATCCACTACTGGTCGCTCGACCGGGACACGCCCTGCGCCTCGACCACGGCGTCGTCCACCTGCAGCTCCGTCCCGAGCGCACCGGCGCTCGCCTGGACGGATCGCTTCCTCGCCGACCTGAAGTAGCCGACCTGAAGTAGTCGTCACCACACCGAACACGGGAGGCCCGGTGCCAGCTGGCACCGGGCCTCCCGTCCGTCAGGTGGTCACGTGACGGGCGTCAGGTCGCTTCCGCGTCGAAGGGCGGCGCTTCTCCCGCGGCCAGCGGCACGACGGGAGCCGTCGCGCGGACCTTGGAGGCGGTCACCTGCGCGGTCTGGACCGCGGCGGCGCTGCTGGCGCTGCCGGAGTCGAGGAGCGCATCGCGGATGATCCGGCGGGGGTCGTACTGTCGCGGGTCGAGCTTCTGCCACTCGATGTCGTCGAACTCCGGGCCCATCTCGTCGCGCATCCGCTCCTTCGCGGTGTCGGCGAACCGGCGGACGGCCTTCACGAACTCGGCCAACTTCTGGGCGTACATCGGCAGGCGCTGCGGCCCGAGCAGGAGCACGGCAATGATCCCGATGATCAGGATCTTGTCGAGCGGGATGTTCACGTGAGCGAGCCTAACCCGTACGGCTCCGATGCACCCCTAGAGTTGTCAACCGAACGGAGTGTGCGTGTCAGAGAAAGAGTCGAACTGGAAGTTCGCCGAGGACATCGTCTCGGAGTCCGAGGCGATCGCCCGCGCTCGTGAGCACTCCCTGGAGCTCGGTGTCGAGGCGATCTCGCCCGCGATCGGCGCGCAGATCGGCGTCATCGCCGCAGCCTCCCGAGCCACGAGCATCATCGAGATCGGGACGGGCCTGGGAGTCTCCGGGCTGTACCTGCTCGGCGGCGCGCCGGACGCGACCCTGACCACGATCGACGTCGAGGTCGACCACCAGCAGTTCGCCCGCGACGCCTACATCAGCGCCGGCACCGCCCCCGCTCGGATCCGGCTCATCCCGGGCCGCGCGAACCAGGTGCTCCCCCGGATGAACGAGGCGTCGTACGACGTCGTCCTGGTCGATGCCGACCCCGAGCACGTCATCGAGTACGTCGAGCACGGGCTGCGGCTCGCGCGCCTCGGCGGGACCGTCCTGGTGCCGCACGCACTGTGGCGCGGACGCGTCGCCGACCCGGTCAAGCGCGACCGGGCGACCACGGACTTCCGGCTGCTGCTCACCGAGGTGTCGACGTCGGGTGCGGTGCGCAGTGCGCTCTCGCCGGCTGGTGACGGGCTGCTGCAGCTGACGAAGGTCACCGCGTAGCGCACGCTGCGTCACCCTCGCCGTCGGTCACTCGAGGTGCCGAAGGTACCGCTCGGGTGACTCGAGGAACGAGCGCTGGTTGCGCACCAGATCGAGCTCTTCCCACTCGGTGCGCCGGAACCCCCACTCGCCGACCTCGTGGATCGTCGCGCCCGGGAACGCCGCCAACACCGGCGAGTGCGTCGAGAGCACGACCTGTCCGACCCCGCTGTCGACGATCGATCGCAGCAGCGCGATGAGCGTCAGACAGCCGGAGAAGGACAGCGCCGACTCGGGTTCGTCGAGGATCCAGAGCCCCGGCCACTGCGCGCGGTCGATGACGAAGTCGAGGAACGACTCACCGTGGCTGCGCTCGTGGAACACCGGCTCGGGGCGGGAGTGGTTGGGGTGGTCCTCGAGGTAGGTGAAGAAGCCGTGCATGGTCTCGGCACGCAGGAAGAACCCACCGCGGGGCGCACCGAAGTCACGGCGGAGGACGATGTGCTGCCACAGCGACGACTCGGACGGACGCGTCGAGTGGTTCGCCAGGGTGGAGCCGCCCTCGGGCGACATGCCGAACCGGAGCGCGATCGCCTCGATCAGGGTGGACTTGCCCACACCGTTGTCGCCGACGAACACCGTCACCGGGTCGAGGTCGAGCCCCTCGTCGAGCAGCTGCCGCACCGGGGGCAGCGTCGCCGGCCAGACGTCTCGCGGCATCGGGTCCGGGTCGCGGTACTCCTCGACGCGGCGGATCGGCATGTGGGTCCTCGGCACGAGGCCATCCTGCCGGACGCGACCGACAGCGCGACGGGCGCGCACGCCGACGGCGCGGCGCCCCGGACGCAGACGACGGGCCCGGCGCGTACACGCTCCGGACCCGTCGTTCTGGTGCTTTCGACTACGAGGCCGAGACGACCTCAGCGAGTGCGTCATGGAGTTCCTTGGCCTCGGCATCGTTGACCGAGACGACCAGGCGGCCTCCTCCTTCGAGCGGAACCCGCACGATGATGAGTCGACCCTCCTTAACAGCCTCCATCGGCCCGTCACCGGTCCTCGGCTTCATGGCTGCCATCAGATGTCCCCTTTCGTGCAGTACATGCCCACTCATTATCTCGTATTGATGGGGCAACTGCGAAACCGCCCAGGTTGGGGGTGTCGGATCGGCGGTTCTTCGCGGGTTCCGTTCGTAACCTTGGCGGATGCCGAACATCCGCTCCATGCGCCGTCAGTCCCCCAGCGGACGACCCGACCGGTCCGAGCCGACCGGCAGGTCCGACGACGCAGTGCCCGCCGGCCTGCGGATCGGCGCGGCGTTCACCTGGCGCATCCTCGTCGTGGGTGCCGGCCTCGCCGTCCTGGTGGCGCTGGTCGTGCTGCTGCAGGACATCGTGGTGCCGTTCCTCATCGCGCTGCTGGTCTGCGCGCTCCTCATGCCGATGTCGGCGTTCCTGCAGCGGCACCGGTGGCCGAAGTGGACGGCGGTGCTGTCGAGCCTGGTCGCCTTGGTGCTGGCGCTCGGTGGGCTGGCGCTGCTCGTCACCGAGCAGGTGCGGTCCGACCTGCCGTCGCTCGAACGCCGGCTCCACCACAGCGTGCAGTCCCTGCGGACCCTGCTCGACAGCGAGCCGTTCGGGATCACGGCGAAGGACGTCGACTCGTGGGTGTCGAACGGCTTCGACTACCTGCAGGCGCACGCCGCGACGATCCTGTCCGGGTTCCAGGCCGCCGGCACCGGCGCCGTGCACGTGCTCGAGGGGCTGTTCATCATCGTGTTCACGACGCTGTTCGTGCTCATCGACGGCCCGCGCATCTGGGGGTGGGTCGTCCGGCTCTTCCCGCGCCGGGCACGTGCTCGCATCGACGTCGCCGGGCACGCCGGCTGGAAGACCCTGACGAGCTTCATCCGCGTCCAGCTCGTGGTCGCCGTCACGGACGCCCTCGGTGTCACCATCGGCGCCCTCGCGCTGCAGATCCCGCTGGCGATCCCGATCGGCGTCATCGTCTTCTTCGGCGCGTTCGTCCCCGTCGTCGGGGCGATCGTCGCCGGTGCGGTCGCGGTGCTCATCGCCCTGGTCTTCAACGGCTGGGTGCCGGCGCTCGTGATGCTCGGCATCGTGGTGGTCGTGCAGCAGCTCGAGAGCCACGTCCTGCACCCGTTCCTGACCGGCACGGCCGTCAAGGTCCACCCGCTCGGAGTCGTCCTCGGGGTGACCGCGGGCACGACGATCGCGGGTGTCGTCGGCGCGTTCTTCGCGGTGCCGTTCATCGCCACCGTCAACGCGATGGTCGTGGCGGCGGCGAACTGGCGGCCGGGTGACCCGGAGCCGATGTCAGCGACGGTGCCGAAGCGCGAGCGGAGCGGTCCCGCCGCACGGCTCCTGGCCCGCGCCCAGGCCCGTGAGCGCCGTGCCGATCACGGCGGGGTCCAGTCGTAGCCGTCGATCCACCAGCAGTAGTACAGCCAGACCCACTGCAGCCCGACGAACGCCACCACGACGGCCACCCAGTACACGCGGGACCGCGGCAGCGCCACGATGCCGAGCAGCGGCGCGATCGGCACCAGGATCCGCCAGGTGCTCGACTGCGGGAAGAACACGGCGAGCAGGTACACGACGTAGGCGATGCCCCAGAGGCGCAGCTCGATCCCGATCACCCGGGCTGCGGGCATGCAGACGAACGCCACGAAGCCGACGACCACGACGGCCAGCAGGACCCCGCCGGCGGGCTGGTGGAACCACCACCCGAAGCCCTGGATCCACGGCGCGAACGGCACGAGCTCCTGCCACCCGACGTAGGACGACCGCCAGGCGAGCTCGGTGTCGGTGTAGGCCTTGGGCACCCCGGTGACGGCCCAGGCGATCGCCGGCCACGCCAGGCCGACCAGTCCGGACACGACCGCGACCACGGCGGGCGGCACGAGGCGGCGCAGGGTGAGCGGTTCCGACGACCGCACCCACGCGGGCCGGATCGCCCAGGCACCGACGAACAGCACGACGAGCAGCGCGAAGGCGAGCCCGGTCGGCCGGGTCATCCCGAGCAGCAGCACGACGGGCAGCATCGTCCACCACCGTCGGTCGACCATGAGCAGCAGCGCGACGAGCAGCAGGAACAGCCCCATCGACTCGGCGTACGCCACCTGGAACATCGCCGACACGGGCGCGACGCAGAACAGCACCGTGGCGAAGGTCGCCCGCGCCGGGTCGAGGAAGCGCCCCATCAGGCGACGGAACACGAGCGCAGCGCCGAGTCCGGCGAGCAGCGAGACCGCCACCGCGACGAACTCGAACGACGCTCCGGTGAGCAGCATCAGGCCGCGCACCAGGAACGGGTACGCGGGCATGAACGCCCACGCGTTCTCGGTCACGTGCCCTGCGGCGTCCACGGGCAGGGTCGACGGGTAACCGCCGGTCGCGATGACGCGGTACCAGGCGCCGTCCCAGATGGACGCGAACGACAGGTACGCCGGGTGCTGGACGGTGAACGAGTTCGCCGCCTGCACGCTCGCGAAGGCCTGCATCATCAGTCCGGTGACGAACCGGGCGAGCACGTAGACGACCGTGATGCGGACCCACCACGGCACCACCCGGTAGCGGGCGCGCCAGCGGGTGCGTGCTGGGGTCGGCCGGGTGGCCCCGGCCGTCGTCAGGCCGTCAGCCACCGACGGAGGCCGGCCTCGACCGCGGTGATCTGCGCGACCGGGACCTGCTCGTCGTCGTGGTGGGCGAAGACCGGTTCACCGGGTCCGTAGTTGACCGCGGGCACCCCGAGCGCCGAGAAGCGGGCGACGTCGGTCCAGCCGTACTTCGGGCGGGGCTCCGGGCCACCGACCGCCGACACGAAGTCCTGCGCGAGCGGGGCGTCGAGGCCGGGGCGGGCACCGGCGGCGAGGTCGACGATGGTCACGTCGTAGCCGTCGAAGAGCTCACGGATGTGCGCCACGGCCTCGTCGGCCGAACGCGACGGCGCGAAGCGGTAGTTCACGTGCACCATCGCCTCGTCCGGGATGATGTTGCCCGCGATGCCGCCGCTGATCCCGACGGCGTTGAGGCCCTCACGGTACTCGAGCCCGTCGACCGTGACGGTGCGCGGCTCGTAGGCGGCCAGCGTGGCGAGGATCGGTGCCGTCTTGTGGATCGCGTTGTCGCCGATCCAGCTGCGGGCGCTGTGCGAGCGCTTGCCGAACGTGCGGATCTCGGCGCGGAGGTTGCCGTTGCAGCCACCCTCGATCTGCGCGCCGGACGGCTCCCCCAGGATGGCGAAGTCGGCGGCCAGCAGGTCCGGACGGGTCCGGGCGAGACGACCGAGGCCGTTCAGCAGGTCGCTGACCTCTTCGTGGTCGTACCAGACCCACGTGACGTCGACCGAGGGCTCGACGAGGTCGTACGCGAGCTTGAGCTGCACTGCACAGCCCGCCTTCATGTCGACGGTGCCGCGACCCCACAGGATCTCGGTGCCGTCCTCGGCGGTGCGGAACTCGGTCGGCAGGTTGTCGTTGAGCGGCACCGTGTCGATGTGCCCGGCGATCACGACGCGGCGGTCGCGGCCGAGGTTCGTGCGGGCGACGATCGCGTCGCCGTCCCGGATCACCTCGAGGTGCGGCAGCGGTGCGAGCACCGCCTCGATCGCGTCAGCGAGGGCCTGCTCGTTCCCCGACACCGATTCGATGTCGCAGATGGCACGGGTGATGTCGATGGACGAGGCGGTGAGGTCGAGCTGCTCCGGCATGCGGTCACCTTATCTGCCGTCGCTCCCGTCGCGCTGGCCCACGGCACGGCGGCCGGGAGGCACGGTGCGGTTCCGCAGCGTCCGTCCGGTCGGTCCGGTGCTCCCGTCCAGTGCGTCGGTACCCTGGTGCGGTGACCGACACGACCGCTGCCACCGACCCGACCGCCACCGCCGACCGCCCGACGCACGCCTGGGGCCACGGCCTCGCGACGATCGCCGCCGACGGCACGACGCTCGACACCTGGTACCCGGAGACCCACCTCGGCCCGCTGCCCGCTGACGCGGTGTTCCCCGCAGAACTGCAGGCGCACGTCGGCGACGACCCCCGCCGCGAGGTCCGGATCGAGGCCGTCACCACCGAGGTCACCATCGACGCCGCCCCGACCAGCACCGAGGACGCGTACCTGCGTCTGCACCTGCTGAGCCACCTGCACGTGCGCCCGAACACCATCAACCTCGACGGTGTCTTCGGGTACCTCCCGATCGTCGCGTGGACGAACGCGGGGCCGGTCCACCCGGAGTCCCTGACCCGCCTGCGCCCGTCGCTGCAGCGCGCGGGCATCGCCGTGCACGCCATCGACAAGTTCCCCCGTCTGGTCGACTACGTCGTGCCGGACCGCGTCCGCATCGGTGACGCCAACCGCGTCCGTCTCGGTGCGCACCTGGCGCCGGGCACGACCGTCATGCACGAGGGCTTCGTGAACTTCAACGCCGGCACCCTCGGCGACGCCATGATCGAGGGCCGCGTCTCGCAGGGCGTCGTCGTCGGCAACGGCACCGACATCGGCGGCGGGGCGTCCATCATGGGCACGCTCTCCGGCGGCGGCACGCACCGGGTCTCCCTGGGCGAGCGCGCGCTGCTCGGTGCGAACGCGGGTCTCGGCATCTCCCTCGGCGACGACTCCGTCATCGAGGCCGGCCTGTACGTCACGGCCGGAACGAAGGTCGTCCTGGTCGGCGCCGCACCGAACCCGGACGGCACGCCGAAGACCGTCAAGGCCGCCGAGCTGTCCGGCACCCCGAACGTCCTGTTCCGGCGCAACAGCGTCAGCGGCGCCGTCGAGGCGCTGCAGCGCAAGGGCGAGGGCATCCAGCTCAACACCGCGCTCCACGCGTAGGACGCGTCGGACGTGAGGCCCGTGGCCACGCCGCCACGGGCCTCCCGTACGTCACTTCGTGAGCAGAAATGGTCGGGTCCCATCTCGGGACCCGACCATTTCTGCTCACCAAGCGGCTACCGCGCGGGGAGGTCCCGCTTCGGCGCACCCACGTAGAGCTGCTGCGGGCGACCGATCTTGTTGAGCGGGTCGTTGTTCAGCTCGCGCCACTGCGCGATCCAGCCGGGCAGGCGGCCGATCGCGAACAGCACCGTGAACATGCGCGGCGGGAAGCCCATCGCCTTGTAGATGATGCCGGTGTAGAAGTCGACGTTCGGGTAGAGCTTGCGGTCGATGAAGTACTGGTCGCTCAACGCGATCTGCTCGAGCTCCTTCGCGATGTCGAGCAGGTCGTCCTGCACGCCGAGGGACTCGAGGACCTCGTCCGCCGACTCCTTGACGAGCTTCGCGCGGGGGTCGTAGTTCTTGTAGACGCGGTGTCCGAAGCCCATGAGCTTCACGCCGCGCTCCTTGTTCTTCACCCGCTCGACGAAGCGCTGCACCGGCTCGCCGGAGTCCTTGATCTGCTGCAGCATCTCGAGCACGGCCTCGTTCGCGCCGCCGTGCAGCGGCCCGTACAGGGCGTTGATGCCGGCCGAGATCGAGGCGAACATGTTCGCCTTCGTCGAGCCGACCAGGCGGACCGTCGCGGTGGAGGCGTTCTGCTCGTGGTCCTCGTGCAGAATGAGGAGCCGGTCGAGGGCCTTCGACAGCACCGGGTTCGGCTGGTAGGTCTCGGCCATGGTGCCGAAGTTCAGGCGCAGGAAGTTGTCGACGAACGACAGCCCGTTGTCCGGGTACAGGAACGCCTGCCCGATGGACTTCTTGTGCGCGTACGCGGCGATCACCGGCAGCTTGGCGAGCAGCCGCACGGTCTGCAGCTCGACCTTCTCCGGGTCGTCGACGTCCATGTCGTCCTCGTAGTACGTCGACAGGGCGCTGACGGCGCTGGACAGCACGGACATCGGGTGCGCGGAGTGCGGGAGCGCGTCGAACAGGCGCCGCAGGTCCTCGTGCAGCAGGGTGTGCCGACGGATGCGGGCGTCGAAGTCGGCGAGTTCGGACTCGTCGGGCAGCTCGCCGTAGATCAGGAGCCACGCGACCTCGAGGAAGGTGCAGTTCGACGCGACCTGGTCGATCGGGTACCCGCGGTACCGCAGGATGCCCTCGTCGCCGTCGATGTAGGTGATCGCGCTCTTGGTCGACCCGGTGTTCACGAACCCGTAGTCGAGCGTGTTCATCCCGGTCTGCTTCTTGAACGTCGAGATGTCCATCGTGGACGCGCCGTCGACGCTCGGCAGGATCGGGAACTCCGCGCTGCCGCCCGGGTACGTCAGCGTCGCGGTCTCGCCCGTCTGTTCGGCGGCGGGACTCACGGGCACGGGCGTCGTGGGCGGTGTGGCCGTCTTCTGAGCGTCGTTGGCAGTGTCAGTCACGTTGACAGCCTAATCGCGGCGTCTGTCGCTCGTGCACACATCGATGGTCACGACTTGGTGGGAACCCCCGGTTGCGCTCCGGGCGGAATGCACGATCCGCCCGGTCGCGGGGCCCGTCCCCGCGCTACGCGGTGCCGAGCCGACGACTGCTGGCCAGCCGCTGGGCCGCCGCGGCGATGCGCTCGTCGGTCGCCGTGAGGGCCACCCGCACGTGCTCCCCGCCCGCTGTGCCGTAGAACGTGCCCGGTGCGACGAGGATCCCGCGGTCGGCCAACCACGACACCGTGTCGAGCGCCGGCTCACCGCGGGTCGCCCAGAGGTACAGGCCGGCCTCGCTGTGGTCGATGCGGAAGCCGGCGTCCTCGAGTGCCCGTCGGAGCATGTTCCGGCGCGCCCGGTAGCGGGCCTTCTGCTGTTGCACGTGGGTCTGGTCCGCGAGTGCGACGATCATCGCTTCCTGCACCGGCAGCGGCGGCATCAGCCCCGCGTGCTTCCGGACCGCGAGCACGTCGGCGAGGATCCGGGGATCACCGGCGACGAACGCCGCGCGGTACCCGGCCAGGTTCGACTGCTTCGACAGCGAGTACACGCTGAGCACGCCGTCGACCGAGTCGCCGACGACCCGGGGGTCGAGGATCGTGGGGGTCGGGGTGGTCGCGTACTGCGGGTCCCAGCCGAGCTCGGCGTAGCACTCGTCGCCGACGATGACGGCACCGAGTTCGCGGGCGCGGTCCACCGCTGCACGCAGGTCGTCGATCGAGAGCACGCGGCCGTCGGGGTTGCCGGGCGAGTTCAGCCACACCAGCTTCGTCGTCGCCGGCCACGCCGCCGGGTCGTCCGATGCGAGGGCGTCCGCACCGACCAGGGCCGCGCCGAGCTCGTAGGTGGGGTACGCAGCGGCGGGGAACACCACGGTGTCGCCGGCGCCGATGCCGAGCCAGAGCGCCAGGCCGGCGATGAACTCCTTCGACCCGATCGTCGGCAGCGTGTGCGCCTCGGTCAGCCGCACCCCGTGGCGTCGGCCGTACCAGTCGGCGATGGCCTGCCGCAGCGCCGGGGTGCCGGCGACCTGCGGGTAGGCGTGCGCGTCGGTGGCGTCGGCGAGAGCGCGTCGGACGACCTCGGGGGTCGGGTCGACGGGCGAACCGACGCTCAGGTCGACGATGCCGCCCTCGTACTCGGCCGCGCGCTGCTTGAACGGGACGAGCTGGTCCCAGGGGAAGTCGGGCAGGTCGAGCGCCACGTGCGTGTCCGGCTCAGCCGCGGGGCGGTTCGGCCATGACGACCGGGTGGTCCTTGTGGATCACACCGACCTTCGCGGCACCACCGGGCGAGCCGACTTCCTGGAAGAACTCGACGTTGGCCTTGTAGTAGTCGGCCCACTCGTCGGGCAGGTCGTCCTCGTAGTAGATGGCCTCGACCGGGCACACCGGCTCGCACGCACCGCAGTCGACGCACTCGTCGGGGTGGATGTACAGCGAGCGGTCGCCCTCGTAGATGCAGTCGACGGGGCATTCGTCGATGCAGGCACGGTCCTTGACGTCGACACAGGGCTGGGCGATCACGTAGGTCACGGTTCGGGTGCTCCCTTCGACGAGCGGGTTCGAGTCTACTCGCGGCCCGGGGCCGTCCGGGACCGGAGCCCCGACAGGTCCGGCCACGCGAGCACCAGGGCGGCGATGACGGCGGGGGCGAACGTCCACACGTACCCGGCCGCGTTCGCCAGCACGAGCGGCGAGCCCTGGCCGCCGACGGAGACGAGCACCTGGGTGGCGACGAGGATACCGATGCCGATCGCGGCGACCATCGCCCGCGACCGGTACAGCAGCCGGATGCCCACGGTCAGCCCGATCACGAGCAGCGTGGTGATCACCATGCCGATCGGGAACGCGGCGGCGCCGACGGTCTGCTGGTGCGTCACGGTGCCGAGGCCGCCGGTGACGAGCCCGAGCACGAGCGCGACGGCGACCGCGGCGACCTTGCCCTGGCCGGACATCTCGGCGTAGGTCTGCGGTGCCGGGGGCTGCGGGTCGGCGTCGTGCCGGAAGGCCTCGACGGCGGGGGCGTGCTCGCGGACGCCGTGCGGCATCACCCACGACAGCGCGGTCGGGTCGGCGGTGTCGACCGGGTCGACGGTGACCTGCGAGCGGTACTGCTCGACGGCGGCACGCACCTTCGCCCGCACCGGCAGGACGTCGACGGTGACGTCGGCGTCCCCGGTCTCCGGGGCGACGATCATCGAGAACGCCACTTCCTCCGCCCGGGCCGCGTACCGAGCAGCGTGGTGCACACGCACGTGGTCGGGGTGGCCGTACCCGCCGTCGTCGGCGTAGCTCACGACCGCGTCCGCCCCGGTGGAGCGGATCGCGGCACGGACGTCGTCGACGACCTCGCCCAGGTCGGCGGCGGTCAGCGAGTCGGCGGGGGCGTCGTCGGCGGCGGTCGCCCGCCCGTCCGGCCCCCACTGCATGCCGGAGTCGACGTACCGGCGTTCCGGCAGGTCGGTGGGCCGGGCACCGCGCCCGCCGAGCCACAGGTGCGCCGGGCCGCCGAGGGCTGCGAGTGCCGCGTCGATCTCGGTCTCGCGGTGCGCGGCGACGCGCTGGGCGTCGCCGGCCAGGGGCGCGAGCCGCTCGGTGAGCATCTCGCCGCGCTCACCGCGGGTCGCCGTCAACACGGTGACCTCGGCGCCGAGCTCGAGCAGGGTCGCGATCGTCCCACCGGACGACAGGGTCTCGTCGTCGGGGTGGGCGTGCACGAACAGGACGCGCTCGGGGCGCGTGACGGAGGCCTTCGACATCGCCCCCAAGGGTACGGGACTAGCGGGCCGTGACGATGTAGGTCGCGGTGACGCCGTCGTCGCCGTCCGAGAACGTGAGCACGACGCGGTACCCGTCGCTGCGGAACATCCCGAACGCACTCGACGAGTCGGCGCGCTTCGCCGATTCGGTGTAGCCGGCGTCGGCGAGCTGCTGCGCGGCGGAGGCGAAGTCGTCGACCGACCCGGCACGCACCTGCACGACCCACCCGGAGCCGTTCGGTCCCGCTCCCCCGCCGAGCACCGTGCCGTCGACGAGCGGCACGTCGGACGACGGGAACCCGTCGGGCACCTTGCCGTCAGAGGTGACGTTCGCGCCCTTGAGTGCCGTGTCGAGCGCCCCGTCGATGCCGCCCGCGACCGAGGACATGCCGTCCTGGATCGCCTTGCCGTCGATGCCCGCGACGCCGTCCGCGACCGTCGAGGCCACCGATGACCCGAGGTCCGTCGCCTGCTTCACGGAGTCGGACGAGCAGCCGGTGAGTCCGGCCAGGGCGATGCCGGCGGCGACGGCGGCGATCAGCGGGGTACGGAGGGAACGCATGCGCCGACGGTAACGGGTGAGCCGGGAGGCACGGCGCGAGTTGGCTGTGAACGTCCTGTCCCCGGGACGGTCACCCGCGCGGCGGGGCCGCCCCGCGCCTCCCGTCCGCCCGTCGCGCCCGTCGCGCCCGTCGCGCGTACCTGGCCGAAACGGGCGTACCTGGTCCTTCGTTCCGACCAGGTACGCCCGTTTCCGCTTCCCACCGCCCGCGCGATGGGAAGGAAGCGTCAGGCGACGTAGGCGCGCGTCGCGGCGACCAAGGCGTCGACGCCCACCGGGATCGCGGTCTCGGCCTGCGGCGCGTAGAACGGCGAGTGGTTGCTCGGGATGTCCTCGCCACGGCGGAACAGCTCCGGGTCGGTGATCCCCGTGAACCAGTACACGAGCGGGACGCCCGCCGCCGTCGCGAGCTGCCCGACGTCCTCCGACGCCATCGCCAGCCCGATCTCGAGCTCGCGGGCACCCGGCACGGCGGCGCTGACGGCCGCGAGCACCCGGGCAGCAGACTCCGCGTCGTTCACGGTCACCTCGGCGCCGGGCGACCGCACGATCGTCGGCTCCGGCAGCCCGCCGGCGTCGCTCTCGGCACGGACGATCCGCTCGATCGACGCGATGATGCGCGCACGGGTGTCCTCGTTGCGAGCACGCGTCGAGATCTCGATGACGGCCTGGTCAGGGATGATGTTCGCGCGGGTGCCGGCGTGGAAGCTGCCGACGGTGACGACGCCGGCGTCGCTCGGCGAGACCTCGCGCGAGACGACGGTCTGCAGCCGCACGACGGCGGACGCGGCGGTGACGACCGGGTCGAGGGATGCCTGCGGCGCGGACCCGTGCGCCCCGCGACCGTTGAAGGTCACGGTGAGCCGGTCGCTCGAGGCCATCACCGGGCCGGAGCCGATCGCGACGATGCCGACCGGGGCCGGAGCCGAGTGCTGGCCGAGCACGACGTCGGGCTTCGGGAACCGGTCGACCAGACCGTCCTCGACCATGGCGCGGGCGCCGGAGATGACCTCCTCCGCCGGCTGGAAGACGCCGACAACCGTGCCGCTCCACTGGTCCCTGGTGGCGACGAGGCGCTCGAGCGTGCCGAGCAGCCAGGTGACGTGGATGTCGTGGCCGCACGCGTGCATCGTCGGGACGTCGTTGCCGTCCTCGTCGGTGCCGCGGTGCTGGCTGGCGTAGGACAGCCCCGTGCGTTCCTGGACCGGCAGGCCGTCCATGTCGGCGCGGAGCCACACGACCGGGCCCTCGCCGTTCGACAGGACGCCGACGACACCGGTGCCGCCGACGCCGGTGGTCACCTCGATGCCACCGAGTTCGGCGAGCCGGTCGGCCACGATGCCCGCAGTGCGGTGCTCCTGGAAACCGAGCTCGGGGTGGGCGTGCAGGTCCTGGTACAGCGAGAGGAGGTCGAGGGTCACGGCATCCACCGTAACCCCCGACCTCCTCAGGTCGTGCTCTTGCTGACGCGACGCGTCGCTTGGTGCTTACGCGTCCTGACGCTTCAGGCGGGCGTACGAGCGCTGGCGGGCCTGCGCGTCGAGCTCGACCTTGCGGATGCGGACGACGGCCGGGGTGACCTCGACGCACTCGTCCTCGCGCGCGAACTCCAGGCACTCCTCGAGGGAGAGCTGGCGCGACGGCGTCATCGACTCGAAGGAGTCGGCGTTCGCCGAACGCATGTTCGTGAGCTTCTTCTCCTTCGTGATGTTGACGTCCATGTCGTCGGCGCGCGAGTTCTCGCCGATGACCATGCCCTCGTAGACCTCTTCGGTGGGGTTGACGAAGAACGTCATCCGCTCCTGCAGGTTCGTGATGGCGAACGGCGTGACGACACCCGAACGGTCGGAGACGATCGAGCCGTTGATGCGGGTCTGGATCGGGCCGGCCCACTCGTCGTAGCCGTGCGAGATCGCATTGGCGATGCCGGTGCCGCGGGTCTCGGTCAGGAACGACGTGCGGAAGCCGATCAGGCCGCGCGACGGGACGATGAACTCCATGCGCACCCAGCCGGTGCCGTGGTTCGTCATGTTCTCCATGCGGCCCTTGCGAGCGGCCATGAGCTGCGTGATCGCGCCGAGGTACTCCTCCGGCGTGTCGATCGTCATGTGCTCGTACGGCTCCTGCAGCTTGCCGTTCTCGTCACGCTTCGTGACGACCTGCGGCTTGCCGACGGTGAGCTCGAAGCCCTCACGACGCATCTGCTCGACCAGGATGGCGAGCGCGAGCTCACCACGGCCCTGGACCTCCCACGCATCGGGGCGACCGATGTCGAGGACCTTGAGCGAGACGTTGCCGATGAGCTCGCGGTCGAGGCGCTCCTTGACCATGCGGGCGGTCAGCTTGTGCCCCTTGACCTTGCCCACGAGCGGGCTGGTGTTCGTGCCGATCGTCATCGAGATCGCCGGGTCGTCGACCGTGATGGTCGGCAGCGGGCGGACGTCCTCGGGGTCGGTCAGCGTCTCACCGATGGTGATCGTGTCGAAGCCGGCGACGGCGACGATGTCACCGGGGCCCGCCGACTCGGCCGGGTAGCGCTCGAGGGCCTTGGTGATGAGGAGCTCGGTGATGCGGGCGTTCACGACGGTGCCGTCGTGCTTGACCCACGCGACCGTCTGGCCCTTCTTCATCGTGCCGTGGAAGATGCGCAGCAGCGCGAGACGACCGAGGAACGGCGACGCGTCGAGGTTGGTGACGTGGGCCTGCAGCGGGTGCTGGTCGTCGTACTTCGGCGCGGGGACGTGCTGCAGGATCGCTTCGAACAGCGGCTCGAGGTCGTCGTTGTCGGGCAGCGAGCCGTCGGCCGGCTTGTTGCGCGACGCGGCACCGGCACGGCCCGAGGCGTAGACCACGGGGACGTCGAGGATCGCGTCGAGGTCGAGGTCGTCGACCTCGTCCGACAGGTCGGACGCCAGGCCGAGGAGCAGGTCCTGCGACTCGGAGACGACCTCGTCGATGCGGGAGTCGGGGCGGTCCGTCTTGTTGACGAGCAGGATCACCGGGAGCTTGGCGGCGAGCGCCTTGCGGAGCACGAAGCGCGTCTGCGGCAGCGGGCCCTCGGACGCGTCGACGAGCAGGACGACACCGTCGACCATGGAGAGGCCTCGCTCGACCTCACCACCGAAGTCGGCGTGGCCCGGGGTGTCGATCACGTTGATGGTGATGGGGCCGTCCGCGCCGAACTCGGTCGCGTGCTTGCCGTTGTAGAGCACCGACGTGTTCTTCGCGAGGATCGTGATGCCCTTCTCGCGCTCGAGGTCGTTCGAGTCCATCATGCGGTCTTCGCCCTCGAAGTGGGCGTCGAACGAGTTGGTCTGCGTGAGCATCGCGTCGACGAGGGTGGTCTTGCCGTGGTCGACGTGTGCCACGATGGCGACGTTGCGCAGGTCGGACCGGGTGGCGAGCGCCATACAGGACATCCTTCAATTTCTGGGAGAGTGTCGGGCCAGTGATTTGTCGGCACCGCACCCGCGGGCAGAACGCCCGACACGCCAGTCTACCGGTAGTTCGCAACCGTCAGGAGTACAGCAGATGAGCCGACGGCGAACGTGGGTCGAGATCACCATCGTGCTGCTGCTCTCACTGGGTGCCAGCGCGCTGTACTCGATCCTCCAGATCATCGACGACCTGTCGCAGACGACGCCGCTCGGCGAGCAGTCCACGGCGCTCAACACGTCGTCGACGACGGTGCAGTACGTCGACCTGGCCCGGCAGCTGCTCGGCATCGCAGTGGACCTGGCACCGGTCGCGCTCGTGTGCTTCCTGCTGTGGAGCACGTCGCGCCCGCACCTGTCCCGGCTCGGCATCGACCGGTTCCGGGTGAAGCCCGACCTGGGCGGTCCGGCGCTCATCGCGCTGTGCATCGGGATCCCGGGGCTCGCCCTGTACTTCGTCGGGCGTGCGCTCGGCATCACGGTGGACGTGGACCCCGCTGCCCTGAACTCGTACTGGTGGACGGTGCCGGTCCTGCTGCTGTCCGCGATCCGCTCCGGCCTGCAGGAGGAGGTCATCGTGATCGGGTACCTCTACGCCCGGCTCGGCGACCTGGGTTGGGGGCGGTGGCAGGTGATCCTGTCGACGGCACTGCTGCGCGGGAGCTACCACCTGTACCAGGGCTTCGGCGCGTTCGTCGGCAACGCCGTGATGGGCATCGTGTTCGGCTGGATCTACACGAAGTGGGGCCGCCTGATGCCCTTGATCATCACGCACTGCCTGCTCGACGCCGCGGTGTTCGTCGGGTACCCCTGGGTCGCGAGCGCGTTCCCCCGGTTGTTCTCGTAGCGTGAGCACATGAGCATCCCCGAGGTCGGCGAGTCCGCGCCGACGTTCACCCTGCCGGGCATGATCGTCCGCGACGGGGTTCGCACCGACGACGAGTACGACCTGTCGTCGGAGATCGGCCGGACCGTGGTGCTCGCCTTCTACCCCGGCGACGCGACGGCCGTCTGCACCGCACAGCTCTGCAGCTACCAGGCGGAACTCGACGAGTTCGACGACCTGGGTGCCGTGGTGTGGGGCATCAGCCCGCAGGCCCTCGACTCGCACGAGACGTTCGCGCGCGGTTCCTCGCTCACGTTCCCCCTGCTGAGTGACACCGCCGGCTCGGTGATCCGCGACTACGGCGTGCGCGCGCCGGGGATCGGACTCCGTCGGTCGGTGTTCGTGATCGGCCCCGACGGGGTCGTGCGGTGGCGGCACGTCGGGCTGGTCGGTCTGCGGTTCCCGAAGGCCGAGACCATCCGTGAACAGATCGAACTGCTGGTCTCGTAACCGGATCTCGCGGCTCCCACGGCTTCGGCCGTTCCCGGCGTGGGGAATCCCGGAATCCGTCGCCATGGGGTATTGACACCCGAACTGGGGGCGACGACCATTGTCGGCACGAGAGGTCCACGCAGGATCTGCCTCCCCGGGGAATCGGGTCGTCCGGAGATACGCGCTGGTGTGTCACACCCGCTCCCCGGGCGTCTCCGGGGAGGCATCTCGTAACCTCGTCCGGTGCACACCACCATCGTCGCCCCGGGTCTTCGCCGTCTCGCCATCGTCCTCTGGGTCGTCGGGGTGGCGCTCGTCCCCCTGGCACTGCTCGGTGGCAGCAACCCGTGGCTCGTCCCGGTCCCGAGCATCTGCGTCGCGTTCGTGGCGTGGGCCGCCCTCTGGCGTCCGCGCATCGAGCTGACGCCCGAGCACCTGCGGATCGTGGATGTCCGCCGCACCAGCACCTACACGTGGTCGCGCGTCACCGAGGTGCGCACCAAGTACGGCATCGAGGTCGTCACGAGCGAGGGCGTCCGCCGCGTCTGGACCGCGACGCGCCCGACCGCGCGGCTCACCGCGCAGGTCCAAGGCCGACCGGGAGGCCCGGATCACCTCGACGTCGACGCTGCGGCCGCGCGGATGCTGGCCCTCGTACCCGCCCCGGCTCCGCAGGACGGCCCACCACCCGCGACCGTGACGGCGGCGCCGATCACCCACCGGGTGCACGGCTGGACGGTCCTGGCGTTCGTCGTGCTCGGGATCGCGGCGTCGCTCGCGGCGGCCCGGCTGTAGCGCCAGGCGTCCACGCCCCCGCCGACGCAGAACGACACCCCCGACGTCGTGCGACGTCGAGGGTGTCGTTGCGGGTCGTGCGACCGCGGGACTACTTGGAGTAGCCCACGTCCTGCCACTTGACCGAGGACTGCTGGAACTGCGCGGGCCCGTAGTTCACGAGGTCCTTGCGCACCCCCCAGGCGTACGGCTCGGCGAACAGCGGGATGGTGCCGGCGACGGCGACGATCTTCTTGTCGATCGCCTGCGCGTCCTTGATGCGGGCATCCGGGTCGAGCTCGCCGTTCGCCTTGTCCCATGCCGCGCCGAGCGAGTCGTCCGTCACGCCGGTGTAGTTCTGGCCGGCGTCGGCGGGGTAGTAGATCGACTTGAGCGACGAGATCGGGAACGGCGTGCCCTGCCACGCGAAGTACGTGGC
The DNA here is from genome assembly GCF_902706105.1 of Curtobacterium sp. 18060. NCBI lineage: Bacteria > Bacillati > Actinomycetota > Actinomycetes > Micrococcales > Microbacteriaceae > Curtobacterium > Curtobacterium sp. 18060. The sequence continues at coordinate 57,049 of NZ_CACSJV010000005.1, forward strand.
GTCGAAGTCACGGCCGTCGGTGGTGATGTACTTCGTGAAGAAGTCGTCCGAGGGCACGGTGTCGATCGTGACCTTGAAGCCGGCGAGCTTCGTCTGCTGCTGCACGAGCTGCGCGACGTTCGCCGAGTTCGGGTTGTCCGACGGGATCACGAAGCGGACGTCGAGTTCCTTGCCGCCCTTGGTCGCGTAGCCGTCCGAACCGACCTTCCAGCCAGCGTCCTCGAGCTTCGACTTCGCCTTGTCCGTGCTGTAGCCGTAGACCGACGAGACGTCGTCCTCGTACCCCTGCTGACCCGGCAGGTAGACGAGGTTGTTGAGCACGTCACCCGGGCTCTTCACCGGCGACAGGATCGCCTGGGCGAGGACCTTGCGGTTGATGGCCTGCGCGAACGCCTGGCGCACGTCCTGGTCCTTGAAGACGTCCGAGGTGCCGTTCAGCGTGATCTGCCGCTGCGTGGTGCCGAGCGAGCGCTCGATCTTCGAGTCGGAGCGCGAGTTCGCCGTCTTGAGGTTGTCGGCGCTGCCGTTCAGGTTGAACGCGTCGAGTTCCTTGTTGCCGTACGCCTGCGCGACACCGTCACGCGAGACCGTCTTGAAGACGATGGTGTCGAGCTTGCCCTCGTCACCCCACCACTTCGAGTTCTTCTCGAACGTGAGCACGCCGCCGTTGGCGTCGAAGGACTTCACGATGTACGGGCCACCGGAGACGTAGGTCTTGCCGTCAGCGGCGTACGGACCCTTGGCCCAGGCGGTGTTGAAGTGCTCGGGGGTGTCGACGGCCCAGTACGGGTAGATCGCGGTCAGGACGCTCGCCCAATCGGCGTTCGTCTTCGAGAACGTCATGATGACGTCCCGCTCGTCCGAGCCCTGCTTGACCGAGTCGACGTCCTCCCACACGTTGGTGGCGAGGGGCGCGAAGGCCTTGTTCGTGCCGTTCAACGCCTTCCAGTTGGCGATGACGTCCTTCGCGCTGATCGGGGTGCCGTCAGACCACACGGCCTTCGGGTTGATCTTGATCTCGACGGTCTGGGGCGAGTCCTTGGTCAGCTCGACCGAGGTCGCGTAGTCCTTGTTCGCCTCCCACTCGCCGTTCTCCTTGAACTGGATGAAGCCCGGCAGGTACGCACCGGAGATCGTGTTGTCGTCGACGGTCCCGGAGTCGAGGTTGCTGATCTGGAAGTTCGCCGGTGCGGTGTCGATCGGCAGGGTGATCGACCCGCCGTCCTTGACGTCCGCGCGGTCCGCGACGGTCCAGCCGGTCGACTTCAGCGTCGACTCGGCGACTGCGGAGCTGCTGTTGCCCGCCTGTCCACCGCCGGAGCAGCCGGCCAGCACGACGGCCGCAGCCGCAGCGGTGGCCAGCACGGCGATGCCCTTGATCCTCTTTCGCATGGCGAGGATTCCCTTTCGTTGTGGTTCGCGCAGTTCGCGCTGGAACGCGGCGACCCCCGCCGCCACGCCTGTTGGTTGAGAACCCTAGTCACATCCGAAGGCTCCACAAGGGTTGATGTGGGGAATCGAAACATGCTCGTAACGAATGTTGCATAGCGTCACAACGGAAGTCCCACCCCTCCGTCGCGAGCGGCTAACCTGTCGCCACCGACAACGCCGTCCGGACGGACGGCCGCACCCCACGAGGTCCCAGTACATGCTTGCCTTCATCGCAAAGCGGATCGTCAACTACATCGTCCTGACGATCGTCGCGACGACCCTCGGTTACATCCTCGCCAGCAGCACGCTCAACCCGGCTGCCCGGTTCCTGGGCCGCAACCCGGCCGTGCCGCAGGGCACGATCGACGCGTCCCTGCGGAAGCTCGGTGCCGATCCGGACACCCCGCTCATCGTCCGGACGTGGACCTGGTGGTCGAACCTCGTCACGCACGGGTCGCTCGGCATGAGCACCCGCGGCACCGAGGTCACGGCCGACATCGTCGCCCGCTCCGGTACGAGCCTGCGCTTGCTGGTCATCGGCACCCTGCTCGGCGCGATCCTCGGGGTGCTGCTCGGCGTGTGGAACGCCGTCCGCCAGTACCGCGCGTCGGACCAGGTCTCGACGTACCTGTCGTTCGCCGTGCTCGCCACCCCGACCTTCGTCATCGCGGTCGTCCTGATGATCCTCGCGACCGCGATGAACCAGGGGCTCGGCACCCAGGTGATCCGGTTCACGGGTGAGTACACGCCGGGGGTGAACGGGTTCTTCCCGGTGCTCGGCGACCGACTGATCCACCTGTTGTTACCCACGATCTCGCTGACCGTCGGCGCCGTCGCCACGTACTCGCGGTACCAGCGCTCCGCGATGCTCGACGTGCTGTCGAACGACTTCATCCGCACCGCGCGGTCGAAGGGCCGGACGCGTGGATCGGCCATCATGCGCCACGGCGTCCGCGTCGCCCTCATCCCGATGTCGACGTTCTTCGCGTACTCGTTCGGGCTGATCCTGACCGGCGCGAGCATCACCGAGCTGGTCTTCAGCTGGCACGGCATGGGCGAGTACTTCGTCCAGGGCATCACCAACAACGACATCAACGCGGCCTCGGGCACGATCCTCTTCACGGCGATCCTCGTGCTCATCGCAGGAACCCTCGCGGACCTGCTCTACGCCGCGCTCGACCCGCGAGTGAGGGTGTGACCCGTGTCTGTTCTCGACCCCACGACCACGACCACTGCCGGTGACCCCGGTGACGGCAACGCCGGCACCCCGGCGCACGTCATCGAGGTCAAGGGCGGCCGCACGCCGCTCTGGCGCAAGGTGTTCGGCACCTGGCGTGCCCGCATCGGTGGCGGCGCCCTGCTGCTCATCCTGCTGTGGGCCTTCGTCGGCCCGCACCTGTACCACTGGAACGCCGTCGACTCCGACGGTCTGGCGTTCGGCATGCCGCCGAGCGCCGCCCACTGGTTCGGCACGAACGACATCGGCCAGGACATCTACGCGCAGACGCTCGTCGGCCTGCAGAAGTCGCTGCTCATCGGCCTCATCGCCGGTCCGGCCGCCACGCTGATCGCCGGCATCGTCGGTGCGATCGCCGGCTACTTCGGCGGTACCGTGGACCGCGTGCTCGTGTGGGTCATCGACCTGCTGCTCGTGATCCCGTCGTTCTACGCGCTCGTGCTCCTCAGCCCGGTGTTCAAGAACCTGACGTGGGTGGCGCTCATCGTCGGCCTCGCGGTGTTCAGCTGGATGGTGATGGCCCGCGTCATCCGCGGCCAGACGATGTCCCTGCGCGAACGCGACTACGTCAAGGCCGCCCGCTTCATGGGCGTCCCGGCGTTCACGATCATCCGACGGCACATCCTGCCGAACGTGGCGTCCCTGCTCATCATCGACGCGACGCTCGGCGTCGGGGCCGCGATCCTGGCGGAGAGCTCGCTGAGCTTCTTCGGTTTCGGCATCCAGATCCCCGACGTCTCGCTCGGCACCCTGCTCGCCGCCGGCAGCCAGTCCGCCGTCACCCGCCCGTGGCTGTTCGTCCTGCCCGCCGCGACCCTCGTCGCGACCGTGCTCTCGACCAGCCTGCTCGGCGACGCCCTGCGCGACGCCATCGACCCCACCTCCGGAGCCAACCGTGACTGAGCCGCTGCTGACCGTGTCCGACCTGTCGGTCACGTTCAACCCGAAGACCAAGCCCGTCTACGCCGTCCGCGGGGTCGACTACACGGTGGCCCCCGGCGAGTTCCTCGGGATCGTCGGCGAGTCCGGCTCCGGCAAGTCGGTGTCCTCGATGGCCGTGATGGGTCTGCTCCCGTCGTCCGCCCACGTCGAGGGCAGCATCCGCTTCGACGGCCAAGAGCTCTTGGGCAAGAACGACCGCGAGATGTCCCGCCTGCGCGGCGGCGACATCGCGATGGTGTTCCAGGACCCGCTGTCCGCCCTGACGCCCGTGTACACGATCGGCCAGCAGATCATCGAGGGGCTGCGACTGCACGACCGCTCCCTCACCCAGCACGCCGCCCGCACCCGCGCCGAGGAGCTCCTGCGCGTCGTCGGCATCCCGAACCCCGCTCGGCGGCTCGACGCGTTCCCGCACGAGTTCTCCGGCGGCATGCGGCAGCGCGCGATGATCGCCATCGCCATCGCGAACGACCCGAAGCTGATCATCGCCGACGAGCCGACCACCGCGCTCGACGTCACGATCCAGGCGCAGATCCTCGACGTGCTGCAGACCGCGAAGGACATGACCGGTGCCGCCGTGGTCCTCATCACGCACGACCTCGGTGTCGTCGCCGGCAACGCGGACCGCGTCGCCGTGATGTACGCGGGCCGCATCGTCGAGACGGCTCCGGTCGAGCCGCTCTTCCGCGAGCCCGTCATGCCGTACACGATCGGGCTCCTCCGCTCGATGCCGAACATGACCGCGGCCCGCACCGAACGACTCGTCCCGCTCGAGGGCCGCCCGCCCCTGCTCACGCAGAAGCCGACCGGCTGCCCGTTCGCCGACCGCTGCCCGGCGGTCATCGACGCCTGCCGCGACGGCGAGCCCGCGCTGGTCGAGCCGACCGTCCCGCAGAGCGGCGACAACCCGGTCCTGACCGGGACCGTCCCGACGATCGGCAACGGCACGCTGCTCGACGACCACACCGCCGCGTGCATCCGTCGCGACGAGATCGCGGCGGGCACCCTCGAGCGGTCGGAGATCTTCCCCCGCCCCGAGGACATCCCCGAGGCGGCGGTCGACCACGGCGACGACGTCGTCCTCGAGCTCACCGACGTCGTCAAGACGTTCCCGCTCACCAAGGGCGCGCTCTTCCGCCGGCAGATCGGCGAGGTGCACGCGGTCGACGGCATCTCCCTGACGCTGAAGCGCGGGCAGGTGCTCGGGTTGGTCGGTGAGTCCGGCTGCGGCAAGACCACCACGATCATGGAGATCCTCGAGCTCGCCGGCGCCCAGCAGGGCACCATCCGGGTGAACGGCGTCGACACCGCGTCGCTGTCGAAGAAGGACCGCCTGGCGATCCGCCGCGACATCCAGGTCGTGTTCCAGGACCCGATGGCGTCGATCGACCCCCGGCTCGACATCGGTTCGGTGATCGGTGAACCGCTGACGGTGCACGGGGTCGCGAAGGACGAGATCCGCCGCCGGGTCCGCGAGGTCCTCGAGCTCGTCGGGCTCGAGCCGAGCTACATCGACCGGTACCCGCACGAGTTCTCCGGTGGCCAGCGGCAGCGCATCGGCATCGCCCGGGCGCTCATCGTCGAACCGAAGATCCTCGTGCTCGACGAGCCCGTCTCGGCGCTCGACGTCTCGGTGCAGGCCGGCGTGATCAACCTGCTCGAGGACCTGAAGCACCGCCTCGGCCTGTCGTACCTGTTCGTCGCGCACGACCTGTCCGTCGTCCGGCACATCGCCGACGACGTCGCGGTCATGTACCTCGGCCGGATCGTCGAGTACGGCGACGGCGACAAGGTGTTCTCCGACCCGCAGCACCCGTACACGCGGGCCCTGCTGTCGGCCGTGCCGGTGCCGGACCCGTCCGCCGAGGCCGCCCGCGGGCGGATCCTGCTCGACGGCGACCTGCCCTCCCCCACCGAGCGCATCGACGGCTGCCGGTTCCGCACCCGCTGCCCGCTCTACCAGCTCCTCGACGAGGGCCGGCAGGAACAGTGCCGCACCGTCGACCCACGCCTGCAGGACGTGCACGGCCGCGGCGTCGCGTGCATCCAGACCGACCAGGAGCACCTGCTCACCGAGCGGGTCGGCGCGGTCGTCTGACGACGCTGGTCACATTCACCGCTCCACATCGTGAGCAGGAATGGTCGGGTCCCGTTCGCGGACCCGACCATTTCTGCTCACCAAGCGCGGCAGTGGACGTGACCAGAGGACGGACGGGAGGCCCGGCGCACGTCGTGCGCCGGGCCTCCCGTCCGTCTCGTGGTCGCGATCGCGAGCCGCGTCAGGCTCCCAGCCACAGGCTGAGCAGCGAGGCGGCGAGCAACGCCAGCGCCGCTGCGCCGACCGCCAGGGCCGGCACGTCCCAGCCGCGCACGGCGTCGCCGTCACCGGCGACGGCACGCTGCTCAGCCCACCGGTCGAGCAGCACGGTCATCTCGTCCGGCTGGCGCAGCACGGCACGCTCGCCGCGCCGGGCCGGCTTCGGCCGGGGCAGCGACGGACCGCCCCAGCACTGCACGCGACGGCCGGCGACCGTCTCGATGACGATCTGCCAGCGGAGCTTGACGTCGGCGACCGCGTGCCACGGCACCACGGTGCGGCGGAGCGGGTTGACGACGGTGACGGCCGTGTCGTCGATGCGGATGCACGGGCGGTAGGTGAGCACCCACAGGACCCAGACGAGCACGGCGATCGGTCCGACGGCGTCGAGCACCACGATCCAGCTGCCGCGCACGGCCGCGTCGACCAGCAGGAAGAGGCCCAGGACGGCGACGAGGCCGGCCGCCACGGCGCCTCCGCGACCAGCGCGGAGGACGACGGGACGTCCGGCCTCGTTCGTGTCCAGCAGGATCAGCGTCCGAACTCGAACCCGGCGCCGGGGATGGCAGCCAGGAGGTCCTTCGTGTACTGCTCCTTCGGGGCGGCGAAGACCTCGTCGGTCGTCGCCTTCTCGACGATCTTGCCCTGGCGCATGACGCACACGTTGTCCGCGACCAGGCGGACGACCGCCAGGTCGTGCGTGATGAACAGGTAGGTCAGGCCGAGTTCGGTCTGCAGCTCCGTCAGCAGGTCGAGGATCTGCCCCTGCACGAGCACGTCGAGCGCGGAGACGGCCTCGTCGAGGACGATGACCTCCGGCTTGAGCGCGAGCGCGCGGGCGACGGCGATGCGCTGCCGCTGCCCGCCCGAGAGCTCGTTCGGGTAGCGGTTGACCATCGACTTCGGCAGCGCGACCTGGTCGAGCAGCTCGAGCACGCGGGCCCGACGCGACGCCTTGTCGCCCACCTTGTGCGTGGCGAGCGGCTCGGCGATCGTGTTCCCGACGTTGTACATCGGGTCCAGCGAGCCGTACGGGTCCTGGAACACCGGCTGCACGCGGCGGCGGAAGTCGAAGAGGTCCTTGCCCTTCAGCGCGCCGATGTCGATGCCGTCGAACTGCACGGTGCCGCTCGAGATGCTCTCGAGCTGCAGCACCAGCTTGGCGACGGTCGACTTGCCCGAACCGGACTCGCCGACGAGCGCCGTGGTGGTGCCCTTCGGGATCGCGAACGACACGTCGTCGACGGCCTTGAGCTCGCGGGTGGCGAGGCTCTTGCCGCGCAGCTTGTAGATCTTCTCGAGGTTCTTCACCACGATGAGGTCCTCGGCGGGACGGTGCTCGCGCTCCTGCGCCCGGGCGATGAGCTCGGCGTCGTCGTTGCCGGCGTCGGCGATCTCGATGCGCTCGTGCTGCACCTTCGACTGGATGCGGCGGCTCGCGAGCGAGGGCGCCGCGGCGACCAGGCGCTGCGTGTACGGGTGCTGCGGGTTGGCCAGGATCTCCTTCGAGGGACCGGCCTCGACGACCTGGCCCTTGTACATCACGACGAGCTTCTCGGCCCGCTCGGCGGCGAGGCCGAGGTCGTGCGTGATGAACAGCACCGAGGTGCCGAAGTCGCGGGTCAGGCTCTCGAGGTGGTCGAGGATGACGCGCTGGACCGTGACGTCGAGCGCGCTCGTCGGCTCGTCGGCGATGAGCAGCTGCGGGCGGCTCGACAAACCGATGCCGATGAGCACGCGCTGTCGCATACCGCCGGAGAACTCGTGCGGGTACTGCTTGAGGCGGGTCGAGGCGTCGCCGAGGCCGGCCTCCTTCAGGACCTCGATCGCACGGTCGCGGACGGCCTTCTTGCCGGTGGCCATGCCGTTCGCACGGATCGCCTCCTCGACCTGGAAACCGATCGACCACAGCGGGTTGAGGTTCGACATCGGGTCCTGCGGGACGTAGCCGATCTCCTTCCCGCGGATCTCGGACATCTCCTTGTCGCTCAGCCCGACGAGCTCGCGCCCGTTGAACTTGATCGACCCGCCGGTGACCTGGCCGGTGCCGGGCAGCAGCTTGATGATCGCCTGGGCGCTCGTCGACTTGCCGGAACCGGACTCGCCGACGATGGCCAGACGCTCGCCCTGCTCGAGGGTGAGGTCGACACTGCGCACGGCCTGCACGAGACCGGACTGCGTCTTGAAGCCGACCTGCAGGTCGCGGATCTCGAGCAGCGGAGCGCCGTCGGCGTTGGTGCGTCGGCCGGTGGGGTTGGTCAGCGTCTCGCTCATCGGCGGGCCCTCGCCTTCGGGTCGAGCGCGTCGCGCACCACGTCACCGAGGAGCAGGAACGCGAGCACGGTGATGGACAGCGCGGCCGACGGCCAGAAGATCGTCGACGGGTTGGTGCGGATCGACGTCTGCGCCGTGCCGATGTCGAGACCCCAGCTGAGGGCCGACGGCGGCAGTCCGATGCCGAGGAACGACAGGGTCGCCTCGGCCACGATGAAGGAGCCGAGCGAGACGGTCGCGACCACGATGACCGGAGCCAGCGAGTTCGGGATGACGTGGCGCAGCAGCGTCTTGAACCGGCTGACGCCGAGGGCCGCCGACGCCATGACGTAGTCGGCCTGCTTGGCGCTCAGGACAGCACCGCGCATGATGCGGGCGATCTGCGGCCACGCGAACGCGGCGAGCACGAGCGCGACGGTGATCGCGTTCCGCGCGGGGATGACGGACATGATCACGATCGCACCGAGGACGGTGGGGATCGAGAAGAAGATGTCGCCGATGCGGGACACGATCGTGTCGAGCCAGCCGCCGTAGAAACCGGCCAGCGCGCCGATCACGATGCCGACCAGCGACACCAGGACCGTCGCGACGATGCCGACGATGAGCGAGTTCTGGGCGCCCCAGATCACGCGGGCGTAGACGTCGGAGCCCTGGCGCGTGAAGCCCAGGATGTGCCCGGCCTCGGGTCCGCCGTCACTGTTGTCGAGGTTCGACGCCCGCGGGTCGACGTGGGCGAAGAGCCCGGGGAAGACCGCGACGACGATGATCAGCAGGATCAGGATCGAGGAGATCCAGAACGTCGGACGGGTCCGCATGGACTCCCAGGCGTCGGTCCACAGGGAACGGGTCTTCTCGTCCTCGTTGACCTGGTCGATCGCCTGCAGGGGCGTTTCCTCCAGCGGGGCGACGAAGTGCGTCGCCGAACGGGGTGCGGCGTTACTTGGCATAGCGGATCCTCGGGTCCAGGACGGCGTAGAGCAGGTCCACCAGGAGGTTGGCGAGCATGAAGATGATGACCATCACGGCGACGAAGGAGACCACCGTCGGCCCCTCGCCGAGCTTGACGGCGCGGAACACCGTGCCGCCGACACCGTTGATGTTGAAGATGCCCTCGGTGACGATCGCGCCGACCATCAGGTTGCCGATGTCGACACCCAGGTAGGTCACCACGGGGATGAGCGAGTTCCGGAAGATGTGCACGCCGACCACACGACGACGGGGCAGGCCCTTCGCGGTCGCGGTGCGCACGAAGTCCGCCGTGGTGTTCTCGGCGACGCTGGCGCGGGTGAGGCGCACGATGTAGGCGAACGACACCGTCGCGAGCACGATGGCGGGCAGGACGAGCTCGGACCAGGGGGCCTCTCCGGACACCGTGACCCGGAACAACCCGAGCTTGATGCCGAACACGTACTGCAGCAGGAACCCGACGACGAAGGTCGGCACCGAGATGAGCAGGAGCGACACGACCAGGGCGGTGGCGTCGAACAGCTTGCCCTTGCGCAGACCCGCGATGACACCGACGACGATGCCGGCGACGGCCTCGAACACGAGCGCGAGGATCGCCAGGCGAGCGGTGATCGGGAACGCCGAGGCGAGCTGCTGGCTGACCGGCAGACCGGAGTAGGTCACGCCGAGGTCGCCGCGGAACACGCCGCCGATCCAGAGCAGGTACTGGACGATGAACGGCTTGTCCAGGTTGTACTGCTGGCGCAGCGTCTCGATGACCTGCGGCGACGGCTGGCGGTCGCCGAACAGTGCTGCGATCGGGTCGCCGGGCAGCGAGAACACCATGAAGTAGATGAGGAACGTGGCCCCGAAGAACACGGGGATGAGTTGCAGGAGGCGCTTGCCGAGGTACCAGAGCATCAGATCCCTGCCCGGTCCGGAGCGATGTCGATCAGGTTCATTGTGGTGAGGGGTGGACGTTCCGAGGGTCGGCACGGATGTCCGGTTCGGGCGGCGGCGCCCGATGTGGTGGGGGAAGGTGTTGCCGCCGAGGTACGGGGGTTCGGGGACCTGTGCGGTCCCCGAACCCCCGTCCGGTGGTCGCGAGGCAGGATACCTGCCCACGCGGTGCTCTCGAGGAGAGCGGTGTTACTTCGTGACCTCGATGTCGTAGTACAGCGGCACCGAGTTCCAACCGAACTTCACGTTCGACACGTTGTCGGCGTTCCAGACACCGGTGACGTTCGAGTACCAGAGCGGGATCTCCGGGAGGTCCTTGAACAGGAGCTCCTGGGCCTGGTCGAAGGACTTGTTGCCCTCTTCGACCGTGGCGGCCGAACGGCCCTCGGCGAGCAGGTCGTTGTACTCCTTGGAGTCGTACCGCGAGTAGTTGTTCGACGAGCCCTCACCCATGGTCGGGCCGAGGAAGTTGTACAGCGACGGGTAGTCGGCCTGCCAACCGGTGCGGCTGCCGCCCGTGAGCTTGTCGTTCGTCTGGAGGTCAAGGGCCTCCTGGAACGTCGGGATCGCGTTGCCCTCGGCCTTGATGCCGAGCGTGTTCGAGATCGAGTTCGTGACCGCGGTCACCCACGCCTCGTGCCCACCGTCGGCGTTGTACGTGATGGTGAGGGTGTCGTCGTACTTCGAGATCTTGTCGGCCTCGGCCCACAGCTTCTTGGCCTCGGACTCGTTGTAGTCCAGGACGTCGGAGCCGTCGAGGTCGTCGTTCCAGCCCGCGATGACCGGCGACGTGAAGTCCTTCGCCGGGGTGCGCGTGCCGTCGAAGATCTTGTCGGTGATCTGCTTGCGGTTGATGGCCATCGAGACGGCCTCACGACGCAGCGTGCCTTCCTCGCCCTTCCAGTGGTCGAGGTAGTACGGCAGGTAGATCGCCTGGAAGATGGCGGCCGGCTGGTTGACGTTCGAGTCCGGGAAGTCCGACTTGTACGTCGCGAAGGCTGCGTCCGGCACGGCGTCGAGGACGTCGAGGTTGCCGCCCTGCGCGTCGGAGTACGCGGTGTCCTGCGAGGCGTAGAACGTGATCGTCAGACCACCGTTCTTCGGCTTGCGCTTGCCCTCGTAGTCCTTGTTGGTGACGAGCTTGATGGACTGGTTGTGCGTCCAGGCCTTCTTGCCGTCGAGCTTGTACGGACCGTTGCCGATCGGGCTCTCACCGAACGCCTTGGTGTCGTCGTAGAACGAGGACGGCAGCGGCACGAACGCCGAGTAGCCGAGCGACAGCGGGAAGTCCGACTGGGCCGACTTCAGCGTGACGGTGAACTCGTCGTCGTCGACGACCTTGAGGCCCGTGAGCTCCGAGTCCTTGTCGGCGTCGTAGCCCTCGATGTTCTCGAAGAAGTAGCTGGCGCCCTGGGCGTTCGACTTCTGCGCGGCCCAGTTCCAGGCCTTAGTGAAGGACTCCGCGGTGACCTTCTCGCCGTTCGTGAACGTGTAGTTCGTGTTCAGCTTGATGTCGAAGGTCTTCGAGTCATCGGTGTCGATGCTCTTCGCGACCTCGTTGACGGACTTGCCGTCGGCGTCGTAGGACACGAGGCCCTCGAAGAGCGAGTCGATGATCTTGCCGCCACCGGTCTCGGTGGTGTTCGACGGGATCAGCGGGTTCTGCGGCTCGCTGCCGTTGGTCGTGACGATGCCGGAGGCGTTGGACGAGCCCGAGCCACCCCCACTGTTGCTGTTGCTGGAGCAGGCGGTCAGGGCGAGTGCTGTGGCCCCGAGCACGGCGAGGGCTGTGAGCCCGGCGCGCTTCTTGATCAAGGTTCCTCCTGGTGCATGGGACGCGCAAGGGCACAGCGGTGTCACCCGGGCGCGTTTGACATCTGCACTGTAGGCAAGGTGGACAGCAGCCTCCAAACCCTGGAGCGAACGGTTACAAGCCGGTAACCAACTTGCACGATCCTTGCGAGAAGATGCAAGATTCGCGCGCTTGCTGAACGCCCTCGCGCTTTTGTTGCATCTGCATGAAATTCGTTGCACTGCGACACAGTTCTGTGCAAGGAAGACCTGTCCCGAGTCCCCCTCAGGACCCGGGCATCCGCGCCGCACCAGCCGTACCGTGAACACGTGCTCGCGAACGACATCCCCCATCTCCACGTCCCCTCCTCCCCCACCGTCAGCGGTGATCCCAGGGACGGCGGAGCGGCCTTCGTCGCCGTCTCGCGTCCGGACCTCGAACAGGACGCCTACCGCAGCACCATCGAACGCGTGACCGGCGAGGGCGCGGTCCGCTGGACGTCCGGCGACCGCGACTCATCGCCAGTCCTGTCACCGGACGGTCGCTCGCTCGCCTTCCTCCGGTCCGTCGACGACGACCACGGCGTCGCCCACCCACAGCTCGCCGTCGCACCGGTGCACGGCGGCGAGGCCCGCGTCGTCACCGCGCTCCCCCTCGGTGCCGGCGACCCCGTCTGGTCGCCCGACTCGACACGTGTCGCGGTGACCGCACGGTCCCCCGAACCCGGGCGCTACGGCTCCGCAGTCCCCGGCGGCGACCGTCGCCCGGCAGCGGCCGCCGAGGCGCCGCGGCTCGTGTCGCGGCTCGACTTCCACGTCGACGGCACGGGGTACCTGCTCGACAAGCCGCAGCAGATCGTGGTCGTCGACGTCACCGACCCGGCAGCGGCACCGGCGGACTCCCCGCTCACGAGCGCGCCCTGCTCGGTGTCCGCACCGGCCTGGTACCCGGACGGCGGCGCGCTCCTCGTCGTCGCCCCGCGAGACCTCGGTGTGCGTGAGACCCACGACGACGACCTGTACCGCGTCGACGCGTCCGACGGCACGATGGCGCTGGCGATCCGGACCGAGGGTTCGGTCAGCTCGATCGCGATCGCCCAGGACCGTACCGTCCACTACGTCGGGGCGTCGCACCGCGACGGGCGTCTGGTCGGCGAACCCGAAGGGCTGTGGGTCGCCGCGCACGACTCCGAACCGGTCCGACTGACCGCCCGCGAAACGGTCGACGTCTCCGGGACGCCGGTGTTCCACCGCGACGACGTCCTCGTGCAGGTGCTCGACCGCGGCACCGTCACCGTCCGTCGTGTCCCGGCCGGCACGACGGCTCCGCTCCGGCTGGACCAGCTGGGGGTCGTCCTCGGCGGCCGCCTGGTCGTCTCGGGCTTCGACGTCGACGGGGACGTCCTGGTCGCCACGGCTGCCACGACGGACTCGCCCGGCGAGGTGCACGTGGTCGACCTGACCGCGTCCGACGATGCCGTCCCCACGGTCCTCACCGACTACGCGGCCCCGCTCCGGTCCGAGGCATCGGCCCCCGGTGTCCGCCGCATCGAGGAGCTCACCGGGAACGCTGCCGACGGCACCCCGGTGCACGGCTGGGTCGTCCTGCCCGAGGGCGAGGGGCCGCACCCCGTCCTCCGGGTGGTGCACGGCGGACCGTTCGGCCAGGACACCTGGGCGTTCTTCGACGAGGCGCAGGTCTACGCCAGCGCCGGGTACGCCGTCGTCATCGGCAACCCGCGAGGATCCGGTGGCTACGGACTCGACCACGGCCGCGCGGTCATCGGGGCAATGGGCACCGTCGACGTCGACGACGTGCTCGCCCTGCTCGACGCAGCGCTCGAGCGCCCCGACCTCGACGCGGCACGAGTCGGCATCATGGGCGGCTCGTACGGCGGGTTCATGACGAGCTGGGTCGCTGCCCACCACGGCGACCGGTTCGTCGCCGCGTGGAGCGAGCGCGCCGTGAACGCGTGGGACTCGTTCGCGGGCAGCTCCGACATCGGTTGGTACTTCGCCGACGCGTACGTCGGTGCCGACCCGGAAGAGCAGCGTCGCCGCAGCCCGCTGACGTACGCCGCGCAGGTCACCATCCCGTTCATGGTCGCGCACTCGGAAGCGGACTGGCGCTGCCCGATCGAGCAGGGGCAGCGCCAGTTCGTGGCCCTCCGGCGCGCAGGAGTCGACGCGTCGTTCCTCGTGTTCCCCGGCGAGGGCCACGAGCTCTCCCGCTCCGGCACGCCGTGGCACCGCGTGCAGCGGTTCGAGCACGTCCTCGCCTGGTGGGCGGAGCACCTGCCCGTCACGCCGGTGGACGCGGGTCGCTAGGCGAACGCCTCCACCGGCGGGCACGCGCACACCAGGTTGCGGTCGCCGTACGCCTGGTCGATCCGGCGCACCGGCGGCCAGTACTTGCGGCCGCTGATGCCCGGCAGCGGGTAGACAGCCTGCTCGCGGGTGTAGGCGTGCTCCCACTCCCCCGAGATCACCGACGAGGCCGTGTGCGGGGCGTGCACGAGCGGGTTGTCGTCCGCCGGCCACTCTCCGCGCTCCACCGCCGAGGCCTCGGCACGGATGGCGAGCATCGCGTCGACGAAGCGGTCGAGCTCGGCCAGGTCCTCGCTCTCGGTCGGCTCCACCATCAGGGTGCCGGCGACCGGGAACGACATGGTCGGGGCGTGGAAGCCGTAGTCGACCAGGCGCTTCGCGACGTCGTCGACGGTGATGCCGGTGGCGTCGCGCAGTGGCCGCAGGTCGAGGATGCACTCGTGCGCCACGAGGCCGTCCTCGCCCGTGTAGAGCACCGGGAACGCGTCGCGCAGTCGGGCCGCGATGTAGTTCGCTCCGAGCACGGCTGCCTCGGTCGCACGGGTGAGGCCCTCGAGCCCCATCATCCGGACGTAGGTCCACGTGATGGGCAGGATGCTCGGGCTGCCGTACGGCGCCGCGCTGACCGGGCCGCCGGCGTGCGCCAGGCGGTCGTCGGCCTCGGCCGCGGTCGAACCGGGCCGTCGGTCGGCCTGCTGCGCGAACGGGTGCCCCGGCAGGTACGGCGCCAGGTGCGCCTTCGCCGCGACCGGACCGACACCGGGCCCGCCGCCGCCGTGCGGGATGCAGAAGGTCTTGTGCAGGTTGAGGTGCGAGACGTCGCCGCCGAAGTCGCCGAAGCGGGCGTGGCCGAGCAGCGCGTTGAGGTTCGCGCCGTCGACGTAGACCTGGCCGCCGGCGTCGTGCACGGCGTCGCAGATCTCGCGGATGTCGTGCTCGTACACGCCGTGGGTCGACGGGTACGTGATCATCAGCGCAGCGAGGGTGCCGGCGTGCTGTTCCGTCTTCGCGCGGAGGTCGGCGAGGTCGACGTTGCCGTTCTCGTCGCAGGCGACCACGACGACCTTCATGCCGGCGAGCACCGCGGACGCGGCGTTCGTACCGTGCGCGCTCGACGGGATGAGGCAGACGGTGCGCTCGGTGTCGCCGTTCGCCAGGTGGTACCCGCGGATCGCGAGGAGTCCGGCGAGCTCACCCTGGCTGCCGGCGTTCGGCTGCAGGGAAACGGTGTCGTACCCGGTGACCTCGGCCAGCCAGGACTCCAGGTCACCGATCATGTCGAGGTAGCCCTCGACGTCGCCGCGCGGCGCGAACGGGTGGATGTTCGCGAACTCCGGCCACGTCACCGCGGCCATCTCGGTCGCCGCGTTGAGCTTCATCGTGCAGCTGCCGAGCGGGATCATGCCCCGGTCGAGCGCGTAGTCCTTGTCCGCCAGGTGTTTCAGGTACCGCATCATGCGGGTCTCGCTGCGGTGTGCGCTGAAGACGGGGTGCGTCAGGTACTCGCTCTCGCGCAGCAGACCGGCCGGGAGGCCCGTGGCCGCGTCACGCACGGCCGCCTCGGTCGCGGGGACGGTGACGTCCACCGCCCCGAACACGCCCGCCAGTCGGGTGACGTCGTCGGGCGTGGTCGTCTCGTCGACGGAGAGCTGGAAGACGTCCTCGTCCACCTGGTGCAGCAGGAAGTCGGCGTCCTGCGCTGCGGCGACGACCGCCCCGGCGCGACCGGTGGCCCGCAGGGTGAGCGTGTCGAAGAACGCGTCGTACACCACCTGGAGGCCGGCGTCACGGGCGACCGCGGCGAGCGCCGACGTCGTCCGGGCGACCCGGTTCGCGATGAAGCGCAGCCCCTCGGGCCCGTGGTAAACGGCGTACATCGAGGCCATCACGGCGAGCAGGACCTGCGCGGTGCAGATGTTGCTCGTCGCCTTCTCGCGGCGGATGTGCTGCTCGCGGGTCTGCAGGCTGAGGCGGTAGGCCATCGCACCGTCGGCGTCGAAGGACACCCCGACCAGGCGGCCGGGCAGCTGGCGTTCGAGCCCGGCACGCACGGCGAGGTAGCCGGCGTGCGGGCCGCCGAAGCCGAGCGGGACGCCGAAGCGCTGGCTCGTCCCGACGGCGACGTCGGCACCCAGGTCACCGGGGCTGGCGAGCAGGGTCATGGCGAGCAGGTCGGCCGCGACGACGGCGATGCCGCCGCCGGCGTGGACACGCTCGATGATCGACGACGGGTCGACGATCCGGCCGGAGGCACCGGGGTACTGCACGATCACGCCGAAGGCACCGTCGAGCTGCGCGTCGGTCGGCCCGACGACGGGGTCGAACGCACGCAGTGTGATGCCGACGGCGTCGGCGCGGTGGTCGAGCAGCGCGCGGGTCTGCGGCAGCAGGTCGTCGTCGACCAGGAACGCGTCGCCCTTCACCTTGGAGGCGCGGCGGGCGAGGAGCATGCCCTCGACCACGGCGGTGCCCTCGTCGAGCATCGAGGCGCCGGCGGTGGCCATGCCCGTCAGGTCGGAGACCATCGTCTGGAAGTTGATGAGCGCTTCGAGCCGGCCCTGCGAGATCTCCGGCTGGTACGGCGTGTAGGCCGTGTACCAGCTCGGGTTCTCGAGCACGTTCCGCTGGATCACGGCGGGGGTGTGGGTGCCGTGGTAGCCGAGGCCGATCATGGCCCGGCGGACGGTGTTGCGTCCGGCCGTGGCGCGGAGTTCGGCGAGCGCCTCGGTCTCGCCGACGGCGACGGGGATCACCGATTCGGTGACGGGTGCTGCGTGGATCGACTCCGGGATCGCGGCGCGGACCAGGGCGTCGAGCGACGGCCGGCCGACGGTGTCGAGCATCGTCTGCTGGTCGGCCGGGGTGGTGCCGATGTGGCGGTCGGCGAACGAGGTCTGCAGGTTCTGGAACCCCTGCTGGTCGTCGGGGCCGGTCATGCGATGGACGCCCGGTACGTGTCGTGGTCCATCAGGTCCTCGGGGAACGAGGTGCCGTCGACCTTGATCTTGACGAGCCAGCCGGTGCCGAACGGGTCCTGGTTGACGGTGTCGGGGGCGTCGACCACGGCGTCGTTGACCGCGACGACCTCGCCCTCGATCGGCGCGAAGAGCTCGCCGACGCTCTTGGTGGACTCGATCTCGCCGATCTGCTCGCCCGCGGTGGTGGCGGTGCCGACGGCGGGGAGCTCGACGTAGACGACGTCACCGAGCTGCTCGGCGGCGTGGTCGGTGATGCCGACGGTGACGGTGTCGCCCTCGACGAGGAGCCACTCGTGGTCGGCGGTGTACTGGAGTGCGGTCTGGTCGCTCACGGGATCAGCCTTTCTGAGGACGGCGGTAGAAGGGGAACGCGGTGACGGTGCTGGGGATGGCCGTTCCGCGGACGTCGATGTGCAGGACTTGTCCCTCGGTGGCGAGCGTCGGGTCGACGAAGGCCATCGCGACGGGGTGGCCGAGCGTCGGCGAGAGGGCACCCGAGGTGACGGTGCCGACGACCGCACCGTCGTGCACGACGTCGTACCCGGCACGCGGGGCACGGCGGCCCTCGGTGACGAGCCCGACGAGCACGCGGGCGTCGTCCGACGGCGCGACCCCGGCAGCGCCGACGAAGTCACCGCTCTTGGCGACCACGCGGCCGAGTCCTGCCTGGGCGGGACGCACGTCGGTACCGAGCTCGTGCCCGTACAGGGGCATGCCGGCCTCGAGCCGCAGGGTGTCGCGCGCCGCGAGCCCGGCGGGGACGACACCGCGGTCGGCGCCGGCCTCGAGCAGCGCGTCCCAGATCGCCGGGGCGACCTCGGGTGCGCTGTACAGCTCGAAGCCGTCCTCGCCGGTGTACCCGGTGCGGGCGACGAGCACCTCGGAGCCGTCGAACACGGCGTGCAGGGCGCGGTAGTAGCCGAGGTCGTCGAGGGGGCTCTCCGGCTGCAGGCGGTCGGCGACGACGAGGGCGTCGAGCGTGCCGGCGGCCGCGGGGCCCTGGATCGCGACGAGTGCGGTGCTGTCCGAGTCGTCCGACACCGCGACGTCGAAGCCGTCGGTGCGCGCGGACAGTGCGGCGACGGCGACCTCGCGGTTCGAGGCGTTCGCGACGACGAGGAACACGTCGTCGTCGGTGCGGTACACGACGAGGTCGTCGAGGATCCCGCCGTCCTCAGCGAGCAGCAGCGAGTACTTCGCGCGGCCGAGCGGCATCGCGCCGAAGGAGCCGGCGAGCGCGTGGTCGAGGAACACGACGGCGTCCGGACCGGTGACGCCGATCTCGGCCATGTGCGACAGGTCGAAGACCCCGGCCGACTGGCGCACGGCGTGGTGCTCGGCGAGGTCGGACGAGTAGCGCACGGGCATGCGGTACCCGGCGAAGTCGGTGAAGGTCGCACCGGCGGCTTCGTGCGCGGGTTCGAGCGGGGACGAACGCAGTGGCGTCGGACTCATGGCGGAGTTCTCCTGGCATCAGCAGGGCCCGGCGACGATCGCCGGGTGGAACTCCCCCTCTGTCATGGGCCTGAGAGTTTCACCGCGGCCCGTGAGGTCCGGCGGCTTTCACCGTGGGCGAGACGACTGAGCGTCTGCTTTTCAGAGTGGCCTGTCCGCTGCGGTGTGGGACCTGAGAGATTGACGGGGGGATTGCTCCTTCGGTGCCGTGCGTGCGCCCATGGGCACTGCACGGCGTCTCCCGCGACGGATGAGCGGCCGGTGTGTTCAGTTGTCCGCGCCGAGCATACCGAGACCGCGTTACGAACGTGTGTCGCGTGCCGGCCTTCGACATCTCGTAGAATGCGGGGATGGCCGGACAGCGATCACGCCCCAGGGGGCAGCTCGAGCAAGCGGTGCTCGACGCACTCCGCTCCGTGACCGACGGCCTCACCGCACGACAGGTGCTCGATGCCTTCCCGGAGCCCCGGCCGGCGCTGACCACCGTGCTCACCGTCCTCGACCGGCTCGGCCGCAAGGGCCAGGTGGAGCGGCAGGAGCACGACGACGCCCCGCTGAGCTTCCGTGCCGTGCACAGTCGCGACGAACAGACCGCGTCCCTCATGTCGAGTGCGCTCGCCGCCTCGGCCGACCGTGAAGCAGCGTTGCTGCAGTTCACCGGCTCGCTCGCCTCCGACGACCTCGAGGCCCTGCGCCGCGCCCTCGACGCCCGCGCACGTTCCTGACCGGGGTCGCTCCGTGGTCGTCGCCGGCATCGCGCTCATCGTCCTCGCCCTGCTGGTGGTCGTGTTCGCACCGAGGGTGCTGACCCGGTCCGCCTGGACCATCGACCGGCCGCGCACCGCCCTGGTGTGCTGGTCGCTCGCGGTGCTGCTCGGCGTCGTCGGGTTCGTCGCCGGCATCGCCCTCGTCGTGCTCGCCGACCGCCCGCTCACCGAGCTCCTCGGCGGTGACGGCTCCCCCACGCACGGCTTCAACGTCGGCGTCGCACTGCTCGCGGTCATCGCGTTCGTCGTCGCCGTCCGCGTCCGGCCCGGGCCCGAGCACGAGGCCGTCCGCCAGGCCATGCGCTCCGGCGTCGCGCCGCACCGCGAGATCGACGGCACCCCGGTGGCCGTCGTCGATGCGGACCACGCCCTGGCCTGCGCCGTGCCCGGGCGGAGCGGCGGTGTGCTGGTCAGCACCGGTTTGGCAGACCGGTTGCGGACGGACGAACTGGAGGCCGTGGTCGCCCACGAGCGCGCCCACCTGACCCAGCACCACGCGGCTGCGGTCGCGGTCGCCGAATCGATCGAACGTGCGGTCCCGTGGGTTCCCGGTGCGCGCGCCATGGCGCGCTCGACGCGCGTCCTCGTGGAGTTCGCCGCCGACGACGCCGCAGCCCGACGTGTCGGACGCGACGCCCTGCGCCGGGCCGTCCTGGTGGCGGACGAGAGCAGCGCGCTCGGGGCGATCCGCGCCTCCAGGCTGTCCTGAGCGAGCACGTGTCGGAGGCGAGGCATATGGTGATCGGACCGTGAAGCCACTGACCGAAGCCGACATCCGATCCTCGTTCGTCAACGCCACCCCCGACGAGCTCGAGCAGCTGCCGATCCCCGGGCTGCACGAGATGCTCTGGGACGAGCGCGAGTTCCTGGGGTGGCGCGACCCGCAGGCCGCCCGCCGCGGGTACATCGTGTCCTGGATCGACGACCGCCCCGTGGGCATCATCGTCCGGTCCGCGGGCGGCTCCCTCCGCGCCGGCATCGCCGCGATGTGCTCGTTCTGCCACTCCCCGCAGCCGGCGACGCAGGTGCGGCTGTTCTCGGCGCCCCGTGCGGGCGAGGCCGGGCGCAACGGCAACACCATCGGCACCTACATCTGCGAGGACCTCGGGTGCTCGATGCTCATCCGCACCGCGCCCCCGCACCTCAACCCGCCGGCGACCATCGCGATGCGCGGCGCCTCGCTGCTGCAGCGCGTGCAGAACTTCACCGCTGACATCATGAAGTCGGCGTGAGCCGCTTCGGCACCGCCCGCTGGGCCGTCGTCGAGGAGCTCGGCGACGGACGCTGGCGGTTGACCCTTCGCGACGAGGCCGACGACGAGCTCGGTGCGTTCGGCCTCGGGGTCGAGGGGCCGTGGGACCCGGACGTCGAACCCCACGTCGGGTTCGTGCTCGTGCAGCTCGGGCTGACCCTGCGCGGCGCACGACCGTGGCACGTCGACGAGCTCGGTGACCACCGGGCACCCGTGCTCGCGCTCGGCTGAGCGGAGCGCTTCCCGCCGGGCGTCGCTCAGTCGGCATCGCTCAGTCGGCGTCGCTCAGTCGGCTTCGACGAAGTTCCGCAGGATCTCGCGGTCGTCGCCGGCGCGCATCGCCCACGACAGCTCGCTGCGGTGATCGCTGTCGGTCAGCGGCAGCAGCACGACGGTGTCCGGTGCGGCGAGCGCGGCACTCTCCGGAGCGACAGTCACGCCGAGTCCCGCCCCCACCAGGTGCAGGACTGTGGCCCAGGTCGTGGCCTCCTGCACGACCACGAGCCGTCGGCCACCGGCGGTGACCGGGGCGAGGTTCCGCTCGGTCGCGAGCGAACCGGCCACGGCGGGGAAGAACACGAACGGCTCGTCCACGAGCTCGGTGCCGCGGATCGCCGCACGGCCCGCGAGCCGGTGTCCGCGTGGGACCGCCGCGACGAACGCCTCGGTCCGGAACGGCAGCAGCCGCACAGCGGGGTCCGGGTCCGGGTCGCGCACGACGGCCAGGTCGAGCTCGCCCCGCACGATCCGGGCGAGGAGCGTCGACGAGTAGCCCTCGGTCAGGTCGACGCGGACCAGCGGGTACCGCGCACGGAACGCCTGCACGCGCTCGATCGGCCCGAGGGGCAGCGCGGAGACGACGAACCCGACGTCGAGCCGGCCGGCCTCGCCCCGCCCGACCCGGACCGTCTCGTCGAGATCGCGGCGCACCTGCCCGAGCAACGACCGCGCGCGCCCCTGCAGTACCTGGCCAGCGGCGGTGAGGGCGACGCTGCGGCTCGTCCGGACGAACAGGTCGACGCCGAGTTCGCGCTCGGTGCGGCGGATCTGCTGGGACAGCGCGGGCTGCGCGATGCGGAGGCGCTCGGCAGCGCGTCCGAAGTGCAGTTCGTCGGCCACTGCGAGGAACGCGCGGAGCTGACGGACGTCGACGTCCGGATCCCGATCCATGCACACAGCCTATCGATCGAAGCGAACGAGTATTGGACGTGACCCCATCGCGGTCCGAGGATGGACACATGCCCGAAGCGACCTCCACCGTCACCATCGCCGACCTCGCCACCCCCGCTGACGCCGAGGCGTTCCGTGTCCTCAACGAGGCCTGGATCACGCAGTTCTTCGCGCTCGAGGACGAGGACCGCAAGTTCCTCGGCGACCCCGTCGGTCACGTCGTCGAGCCCGGCGGCGCCGTCTTCGTCGCGCGACTCGACGACCAGGTCATCGGGTGCATCGGCATCGTGCCGACGACCCCGGGGGTGTTCGAACTCGTGAAGATGGCCGTCGCGCCCGGTCACCAGGGGCACGGCACCGGTCGGAAGCTCATCGCCGCTGCACTCGACCGCGCCCGGGAGCTCGGCGCGCAGCGGATCGACCTCGAGAGCAACGCACAGCTGGCCAGCGCCGTGCACCTGTACGAGGCGTTCGGCTTCCGGCACCTGCGCAACGACGAGCTCGTCCCGAGCCCCTACGTCCGCGCCGACGTGCACATGACGCTCGAGCTGCGCTGACGCGTGAGCGGCACCGACGATGGGCTAGCCCGCTTCGGTACGCTCACGGCATGGCGACGTACGAGGTGCAGGCGGTCCGTGAGCGCGGCGCGTGGCAGGTGTTCATCGACGGCTTCATGGTGACCGAGGTGAACCGCTGGCCAGCCGTCGGCTTCGTCGCCCGCGAGATCCTGGCGATGGACCGCACCGACGACCTGCAGATCCGCGTCGTCGGGCGCAACCAGTACATCGACTGACCCACGCGCTCACGCGACGTGCCAGACCAGCCCCTCCTGCGCACTTGACGGGTACGCCGAGGCGATCCGGAACACGGCCTCGCGCAGCGTCTCCGGTGAGCACGCCAGGTTGAGGCGGACGAACCCGCGCCCCTCGCTCCCGAACCCGAGCCCGGAGTTCAGCGCGACGTAGGCGTTCTCGCGCAGTGGAACGGCCGGGTCGTCGCCGAGCCCGATCCCGCGGAAGTCGAGCCACGCCAGGTACCCGGCGCGCGGCCGCGTGTAGACGACGCCGGGCAGGTGCTCGGCGAGGAGCTTCGCGAGCAGCCGGTCGTTGGCCACGATCCGGGACACCACGTCGTCGAGCCAGGTGGTCCCGACTGTGAACGCGGCGAGGTTCGCGTGCAGCCCGAGGATGCTCGTGCGGCAGGCGACCTCTTCCCACAGGGTGTCGAGGAGTGCGGCGGTGCGGTCGTCACCGGCGACGATGATCGAGCACTTCACGCCCGCGAGGTTCCAGCCCTTGCTCGCCGAGGTCACGCAGACGCTGCGGGCTCCGACGGGCTCGGCGACGGCCGCGAACGGGGTGAACTGCACGCCCGGGTGGGTCAGGGGTGCGTGGATCTCGTCGCTGATGACGAGCACGTCGTACTTCGCCGCGAGTTCGGCGATCGCGAGCAGGTCGGCGCGGTCGTGCACGAGGCCGACGGGGTTGTGCGGGTTGCAGAGCAGGAAGACGCCGACCCCGCTCGCGAACGCCCGCTCGAGTCCCTCGAGGTCGAGTCGGTACTGCCCCCACTGCTCGAGCAGCGGGACCTCTTCCACCTGACATCGGGCCTCGTCGACGAGCTCGAAGAACGGCGGGTACACCGGCGGCGTGATCGCGACGCGACCGCCGTCGGGCAGCGCGAGCCGCAGCGACTCGACGATGCCGACGCTGACGTCGGTGGCCAGGTGGATGCGGGACGGATTGATCTCCCAGCCCCAGCGGTCGAGCGCGAACTGCGCGAACGCGGGCGCGAGCGGCCCCGGTCCGTCCAGGTAACCGAGGTCGGACTGCGACACGCGCTCGATCAGGGCCTGCCGGATCTCCGGCGCGACGTCGTGGTCCATCTCGGCGACGAACAGCGGCAGCACGTCGGGCGCGTACCGCGTCCACTTGATGCTCGTCCGGACCCCGCGGAGCGTGCCGACCGGGTCCTGCTCGTCGCTCGCCATGCGTCCCAGCATGCACCGACCGGGAGGCCCGGCGCGAGCCCGCCTGTCATCCAGCGTCGTCTTCCGTGCACCCTGGGACGCGGGGCGTCGCCCCGCCGCGAATGCGGCGAGACAGCTACGGTGAAACGGCCCGCGCCGGAACGTCGAACTCGGGCCCTTGACGAGAACCGGTCAGTTCAACCGCGAGACGGCCAAGTCCCCACCGACTGCAAGTACTCCGTGGCATCCGCATCTTCACGGAACTCCAAGAGCGCTCCGACTTTCTGCAAGAGAACCTCGCGCACTTCTGCCGGCGTGGCGAAGAAGAACTCCTTGCGGGAGTTGGCCTGGTTCAGCGCCCGCGCCGCGAAGTGCCGATGGAGCTGCGTCTCCAGGGTCACGGCATCCTCGGAGAAGTAGATGGTGTGCACGTCGAACCGGAACGGCACCGAGGCTCCGCTCAGTTCGCTCACCCGGTCCAAGGGTTCGAGTCGTCGGGTCAGACCGATCTTGACGACGTCCGGGCCGAACGCGCCCCTGTTCGAGATCACGTAGACGTAGCCAGCACGGATGTTGGCGGCCCTGAAGTCGTTCTGAGCGATGGCGTCATCGATCGCGAGAAGCCGCTGCTCGAGGTCCGCATCGCTCTGTCCACTGCTCTGCAACTGAGCAAGAGTTTGTCGAATGAGTGCCCGCTCTTTGTCGAGCTGCTCACGCTCAGCGTCGAGTTCCTGCTGGACCCTCCGCTCCTCGCGGAGCTGTGCCCGTTCTTCTCGCTCCCGCTCACGTTCTTCCTGTTTCTTCATGAGCCAGTCGGCCGTGAGTTCGATCTCTTCCTCGCGAAGCGCGTGGAATGCTGGAGCAATACGCATCTCCATCATCGAACCGAGCCTCGCGATCGCATCGCGTGACTTCTCGAGCCTCCGCTTCGCCGTCTCCACGTTCCCCGCTCGAAGCGACCGAATCGAGTTGTCAGCCTCGGCGTTGTACGCGCGGAGCATGAGCTTCGACAGGTCGTCAGTCATCTTCCGCCCCTTTGCAAGAGAGTTGTCGAAGGTGAACATGTTCGAGCGTTCGATCGCCCTACCGGAGCGGACGAGGTCCGCGATCCGCACCTCGATGTCCTTCAACTGTTCTTTGTAAGCAGCCGCGTCTTCGAGGGGATGGTGGTAGCGGTAAATACCAACCGCTTGGAGGACCTGTTCATCATCAAGCGGCACGACCTGCGCATCGGAGTCCGAGCTGAGAGCAGCACGAAGATCCCGGATCGTGGCCTCGAGCGACTCGATCTTCTCGTCGCGGGGGTCCGCGCCAGTTTGCAGGCGTGCAGACCGGCGTTCGCGCGCACCAGCCGTGCCGGTGGGCTCGACAGGGAGCGGAGTCGTGGGTGCGGCGGAGGGTGTTCGGGAAGCCGGTGCCGGCGCCGGATCACCTGCCGCGATCCACAGTTCCCACCCCTCAGGAGGAGCAGGCCAGTCGTCGGGCGGACTCCAAGACGGCGGCGGTGACCATCCCGATGGCACCGCTGGCCAGCCCGGAGGCGGGTTGAACCGATGTCCCGTACTCACGAGCGACGTACCCCGCCGGGATCGACGACGACGAGTCCTGCCGGGTTCTTCGACGTGGCTGCTCCCAGCAGGTCCAGCGTCGCCGACGGCACGACCCCGGCAAGGTCGAACTCAGTGAACTGGTCTCGCGACGCGCTGACAGCAACGAGGGGGAAGAAGCGATCCAGGCCGGTTGCGGGGTCCTTTGTCGATGGCCCGACTTGCAGTGCCACTGTCTGGATGATGCCGCGGCGGTCGGCCTCGAACACCTCGTGGAGGGTCCGCAGCGCAACCTGCGCGAGCGCATCGCCATACCGCTCGTTGATGTCCTTCTTCGTTGCGGGGCTGCCGACGATCTCGTCGTTGGCCTTCACCCAGCGGTAGCTCTTTACAGCCGGAACCGCCTCCGGCGCCGGAGTCACCGCCCGAATGAGCGCCTCAGACGTGCTTCCATCGAACTCTGCCTGGTGCGACACCACGAAGGCCTCCGGATACACCGAGTTGGCCAGCACGATGTCGACGTACTCCTCGACAGCCTCGGTCACGCCGTACCCGAGCCCAGCGATCAACGCGTCTATCTCACCGTTGTGCTCCGCGACCTCAGCCTCGCGGAGTCGGCATTCCGCTTCGTAGCGCTCGCGCTCGGCGCCGAGGAGCTCCATCCGACGCCGCTCGATCGCATCGTGCTGTCTGTCTGCCTCACCCTGCCGTTCAGGGAGGGAGGCGCGGAGCGCCTCCCACTCCGCAGACGCGACCTGGAAACCGGCCCACCATTCTTGCTTCAGCTGCTCGTGCTTCTTCTTCTTACCGAACATGCCCTTGGGCACCGGTGGTTCCTGCCACACCGGCTGCGGCGGAAGAACAAGGGGAAGCGGACGAGGGCGCGGAACCTCGAGGTCCGGGTGTGGGAACGGAGGATGGTTCGCCGTGCGCTTGAGCCTTTCCAGATCGATGTGGTCGTCGACGTCAAGCGTCGCGGCGAGAAGACCTGCGATGTCCTCGTTGGTCGCTTGAATCTGTGCGTTCTTCTCCTCGGACTCGGCTTTTCGCGCCTCACCATAGGCAGCCAGCGCCTCGCGTTCCAGACGCTTCCGCTCGGCGTCCGTGGCGCGAGCTGCGGCAGCATTCGCACGCTCGGATTGCGCCCGAGCTCGCTCCACAGCCGCAACCGCCGCAGCCTGCTGACGGACCGCCGTCGCTTGCTGCCGGTGAACTCGAGCGGCGTTCGCTTGCGCGACCCGCTGCTGATGTTGGATCTCCGCGAAGAAACCGCGCCTTCTTGCCATTACTGGACCTCTCCCTGCCGACAACACCCAAACCCTACCGAAAACTGAAATCTCAACCACCTCATGACGCGAGTGATCGTCGGCCTCCTGGACGCTCGACTGTCTCGCCGAGCCACAGTCCGTCGGCCTACTGTCGGTCCCATGAGCACGAGCACCGCCGACAAGGCCACCACCCTCAAGCAGCTGCACGAAGGCCCGGAGATCCTCCGCGTCGTGAACGTGTGGGACGCGATCACCGCGAAGGTCGTCAGCGACCTGCCCGGCACGAAGGCGATCGCCACCGCCGGGCACTCGATCGCCGCGTCGTACGGGTACGAGGACGGCGGGATGCCCCTCGACCTCGCGCTGTCGGGCGCCGCGATCGTGGCCGCCGCGACCGACCTGCCGGTCACCGCTGACCTCGACGACGGCTACGAGGACCCGGCCGAGACCATCCGCCGCGCGATCGGCTCGGGCATCGTCGGCGCCAACGTCGAGGACCGCCTGCGTCCCTTCGACGAGGCCGTCGCCCGGGTCGCCGCGATCACGGCCGCTGCCCAGGCCGAGGGCGTCGACTTCCAGTTGAACGCCCGCACGGATGCGATCGCCCGCGGCGGCGACCGTCCGATCGACGAGAGCATCGCGGACGCCATCGCACGTGGCAAGGCGTTCCTCGACAACGGCGCCGCGCTCGTCTTCGTGCCCGGCGCGATCCAGCGCGACGTCGTCGAGCAGCTCGTCGCCGGCCTCGGCCGCGGCAAGCTGTCGGTCATCGGCCTGCCGGGAGCCCTGCCCGCCGCCGAGTACGAGGCCCTCGGCGTCGCCCGCATCTCCTACGGTCCGCTCACCCAGCGCGTCGCGCTGCGCGCGCTCCGCGACCTGGCGACCGACCTGTACGCCGACGGCGTCGTGCCGGAGGACACCCCGACCCTGAACTGACGGAGCGGACGGACGGGAGGCCCGGTGTCAGCTGGCACCGGGCCTCCCGTCTGCATGTGGTCGCGATCGCGACCCGCTCAGCTCAGCCGAGCGCCGGGTACAGCGCGGGCGTGGTGCGCGCCTTCGTCTCCTGCTCGAAGGCGTAGCCGAGGCCGATCAGCGTGCTCTCGTCGAACGAGCGGCCGAGGAACTCGAGGTTCACGCCGGCGCCGGTGATCGTGCCGTCGGCCGCGGTCGCCTGCCCCATCGGGACGGTGATCGCCGGCATGCCGGTGTTCGGGCTCAGACGCATGTTCGTCGACTGCGTGCCGTAGGGCGTGCCCGACGGGTAGATGAGCGAGTCGAGGTCCTGGTCGTCGAGCATCTGCGTGACGAGCTGCTTGCCGGTGGCGAGCTGCGTCGTGTGCGACCCCGTCGGCCCGGCCCACGCCTGGTACTGCGCGTCGGTGATCAGGTCGCGGGACTCGTAGGTCGACTTGCGGCTCGGCACGTACTCGCCCGAGGCCAGGATGCCCTGCAGGGACCGGGCGGTCACGTCGGGGTCGAGGTGCTTCGCGACGTACTCGTCCAGGTCGTGCTTGAACTCGTTCGTGCTGCCGCTGCCCTCGGACAGGACCCGGTTGAAGGCCGTCGTCGCGGTGATCGGGACGACGGTCGCCCCAGCGGCCTCGAGCTTCGCGACGGACGCGTCGAACAGTCGCTTGGCCGAGGCGTTCGTGCCGACCATGCTCGTGACGTAGCCGATGCGGGCGCCTTCGAGCGAGTCCGCGTCGAGCGAGGACGTGTACGAGGTCGGCACCTTGCCGGACTGCGCGCTCGTGACGGGGTCGGCCGCGTCCACGCCGGTCACGGCGTCGAGCGCGACGGCCGCGTCGGTCACCGAGCGGGCGATGGGCCCGCCGGTGTCCTGCGACAGCGCGAGCGGGATGATGCCGTCGCGGCTGGCCAGGCCGACCGTCGGGCGGATGCCGACGAGCTGGTTATACGTCGACGGGATGCGGATCGAGCCACCGGTGTCGGTGCCGAACCCGATGCCGGCGAGGTTCGCCGCGATCGCCGCACCGGTCCCACCGCTGGAGCCACCGGCGGTCTGCGCCGTGTTGTACGGGCTGGCGACCAGCAGGGACGAACCGGCGGGCTGGTTCGACGAGAACTCCGAGACGAAGCCGTAGGCGAACTCGTCGAGGCTGGCCTTGGCGAGGATCACCGCACCGGCACCGCGCAGTCCGGCGACCATGGTGGCGTCGGTGTCGGTCTGGTTGTCGTCCCAGCAGCCGCAGCCGCCCGTGGTCGGCATGTCCTTGGTGTCGTAGTTGTCCTTCACCGCGATCGGCACGCCGAGCAGCATGCTCGTCATGCCGTGCTCGGCACGCTCGGTGTCCGCCGTCTTCGCGGCGGCGAGGGCCTCGGCGTTCGTCGTGACGATCGAGTTGAGCGCACGGCCGGTCGACGCGAAGTCGACCTTCGTGCGGTCGTACGCGGCGATGCGGTCGAGGTAGTCCTGCGTGATGGCGACCGAGGTGGTGACCCCGGCGTTCATCGCAGCCTACATGTCGATGGTGGACGCCTCGACGAGCGTGAACGGGCCGTCGTCGTAGATCATCCGCTGGGACAGCGCCGCGATGTCCGCGACGGTGATCGTGCCGTCGGCGTCGGTGTCCGCGGCGCTGACCGTCGCCCAGTCACCGCTGGCGCTCGTGGCCCCGAGGTGCTCGGTGAGCACCGCGAGGTCGGCCTTCGTGACCTGGTCGTCGCCGGTCAGGTCGAGGTCCGTGTAGTACGGCGCGAGCATCGCGGCGGGGCTGGTGTCGACGGCTGCCGGAGCGGCTGCGGCCGTGATCGCGGGGGTCGCGGCGAGGACGGTGCCGACGAGGGCGATGAGCGAGGCGCCGGCGACGGCCGTGCGCTTCCGGCTGGTGGCGGTCATTCTGCTGCTCCGGTGCGCTCGCGGCGGGCGCGGCGCGCACGCAGGGTGATCAGGGTCCCGCCAGCGGCGAGGAGGGCCAGCGACGCGGCGATCCACGGGGCGACGTCGGCGCCGGTCCAGGCGAGTTCGCCGCCGGTCGGACGGTCACCACCGGCTGCGGCCACGGCGGTGGCGCCGCTGGTCGGGCCGGAGGGGTCGCTCGGGCCGGCGGTGGTCGTCGGGTCGGGGTCGCCGGCGCCGGCGCCCGGGTCGGCCGTGGCGCCCGGGGTGGGCGTGGCCGTCGGGGTGGGCGTCGGGGTAGCCGTCGCCGCTGCAGCGATCGAGATCGAGATGCTCGCCGGGTCGGTGAGCGTCGTCGAGGTGCCGTCGGAGCCGACGAGCGTGATGCTCGTGACCGCCAGGTCGACGCTGCCCGGTGCGGTCGGCGTCAGGCCGATCGAGGCACCGAGGTCGCCGTCGAGCGCCGGGGACGTCCCGAGGCGGGTGTGCACGATCGTCAGGGCGTCGCCGTCCTGCTCGACGCTGTCGAAGCCGCCGTCGGGACCGGTGACGCTGTCCTCCACGTACGACACGGAGTCCGCGTCGGCGTCGAGGGTGATCTCGTAGGCGTAGACGTCGGTCGTCGCCGGGATCGTCAGGTCGACGTCGAAGGCGGTGCCGACGGTCGCGGTGGTGGGGGCGTCGATGGTGGCGGTCGTCGCGGTCGGTGCTGCCTGGGCCGGCGAGGCGGTCAGGGCGGCGAGGCCGATCGCCCCGGCGGCGACGAGTGTCGAGGACACGATCGTCGCGCGGGGGCGCAGCCGGAGGCGGTGCTGCATGGGTGCAGGTCCTTCGGGAGGAGGTCGGGTGCTGA
Source organism: Curtobacterium sp. 18060 (assembly GCF_902706105.1). Taxonomy (NCBI): domain Bacteria; kingdom Bacillati; phylum Actinomycetota; class Actinomycetes; order Micrococcales; family Microbacteriaceae; genus Curtobacterium; species Curtobacterium sp. 18060. Next base: position 87,396 of record NZ_CACSJV010000005.1, read on the forward strand.
GCGGGTACTCAGTGATCCGAAAGCTAACGGTGCGCTGTTTCCGGCTCGGGCCCGGCACGTTTCCGCGCCGTTACGGCTCCGTCGCACCGCTACTGTCGTGCCATGTCGCTCGACGTCGAAGCTCTGCTCACCCCGCCCTCCCCCGTCGCCGCACGGGCGTTGGACGTCGTCCGCACCTGGTCCTCCCCCGCCCTGGTGAACCACTGCCTGCGCTCGTGGGCGTGGGCGGTCCTGCTCGCCCCGACCGTCGACCTCGAGCCCGACCCCGAGCTGCTGTTCGTCGCGACGATGCTGCACGACCTCGGCGTCACACCGTCGTTCGATGCCCACGACGTGCCGTTCGAAGACGCTGGTGGTGCCGTGGGCTCCGTCTTCGCCCTCGGCGCCGGGTGGGACGCAGCGCGCGCTCGACGCGTCGGCGAGGTCATCGAGCGGCACATGTGGACCTCCGTCGACCCCGCGGTCGACGTGGAGGGGCACCTGCTCGAGGTCGCCACCTCGCTCGACGTCTCCGGGGCCGGGTTCTCGCGGTGGTCCACCGACGACCTGCACGCCGTCGCCACCGCACTGCCCCGCCTCGGGTTCTCCGGCACGTTCGACGAACTCATCCACGCGCAGGCTTCGCGCAAGCCGTCCTCGGCCGCCGCTCGGCTCGACGGCTCCGGCAACGTGGCTGCGGGTGGCTCGCGATGGGACGCGTTCCTGCCCTCCTGAGTCGATCTGCCGGTCCGCTGGACTTCTCGGCATCGGGCCCGTATAGTGTTTCTTTGGTGCACTGCAGCGAACCCATCTGACTCGCGCACACCAACGTCTCGACACCGACTCACCCGAGTCGCATTCCAACCGAGACCACCGCTTGATCCGAACGGATCAGCAGCACGTTGAAACTCGACGTGCGCGCCCCGCACTCGATGCGTCGCGCCGGACTGAGACGTCCGCCGACACCGAGTCGCCCTGGCGCCGAATGACCAGGAAGTACAGCACCATGACCAGCAACGAACGAATCACCGTGTTCGGGACCGCACTCGCGGCCCCGACGATCACCCCCGACCGCATCGCCGAGTTCCCCGTGCGTGACGACCGCTCGCAGCGCGAGTACCTCGTCCGCATCGCGGCCGACGACCTGCAGACCTTCGTCACCCGCGGCACCCGTCTGGATGCCGTCGGCGAGGCCGGCTGGACCGTCCCGGGCCGCTCCTGGGCCGGCGAGGCCAGCCGGACCCTGCTGCAGGCACAGTCCGTGCACGCAGGCGACATGGCCCTCGCGGCCTAGGCTCCACCAGGACGAACACGAAGCGCCGCCGGGCTGTCCCGGCGGCGCTTCGTCGTACCTGCGACCGGCCGTGCGACGGTCACACACCTCGACGGGCGGCAGCGACGACCTGCGATGCCGCCCCGAGCACGCCGGGCACGATCGCTGCGAGCGCTCCGACGGTGTGACCGGCCGAGATGAGGATCGCCCCCGCGATGAGCGCTCCGACGGTGAGCACCTGCGCACCGATGACACCCGTCAGGACGGCGACTGCCTCCGCTCTGCTCAGACGCTCGACGGCGTCAGCAGCGACCGCTTCGGAGCGGAGGTGGCAGCCGATCATCCGCTCGGCCGCTCCCGGAACGAGCCGCTCGTACTCGGCCAGGACGCGTGGAGACGCTACCGGTCCACTGAACATCTCCGTTGCAGCGATGTTGAGGACGTCGGCGTCCGCCTCTCCTCGGCTGCCGCTCGCTGCGCCGCTGACGCCCGCCTCTCGTTCAACAGTTCCCGCATCGCCCGCGCTCGGGAGCTGTCCCCCGTGAACCCGACGTACAGGCCGTGCATCACCGCAGTCTTCACCAGAGTCGCCGTCATGGCCCATGCCCTGCCCTTCATCACCGGTCGTGGTGACCAGGGTCGATCAGCGCGGCCCGCCGTACCAAACATTTTGCATGCACGGGAACTTCACGACGTCAGTACTCGCCCTTCACCACGAAGAACGAGCCGCGGATCGTGCCGGCGAGCTTCGACTTCTGCCGCGCGAACTTGAACTTGTCGGCGAGTTCCTCGGGCACGTCCATCCCGTCGGACAGCTTGAAGCCGACCGCACGCTTGCCGCCCGGTTCGAGCGTGTAGAGCACGTTGATCGCCAGGCCGGACTCGTAGAACACGTACGTCCAGCGCACGCCGTCGACGAGCGCTTCCGTGGCTTCGAGCGGTGGCGACGCGATGACCAGCCCGCGTTCTTCCTCGAGCACCCGCCGCACGTATGCGACCAGGTCCGGCACGTCAGCTGCGGCGTGGGTGGTGAACACGTGGTCGTACTTGTTCGCGAAGTACCGCGCCTCGTTGGCCCGGAGCCCGGCGAGTGCGTCGGCGACCGGCGAGGACTCGAGACCCACCGTGGACACGTTCACGAAGTCGACGACGTACGACATGGGGCCTCCTCGGGCGCTCGGACGGTCTGAATCTAGCCCCTCGACTCCCTCCCGAAGCCGCCGCGGTCCCCCTACAGTCGATGAACGTGGAGGAACTGACGACGCGACTCGACCACGCCGCGGAACTGATCCGTGCTGCGCGCGAGGACATCGGGTTCTCGCAGGCCGACCTCGCCGAAGCCGCGGGAGTGGAGTTCCTGGAGATTTTCGATTACGAGAGCGGACGGAGTCGACCTCGCCCAGAGTCGCTCGATCGCATCCTCACCGCTGCTCGCGCCCGACCGAGCATCCCGCTCGTGGTCTTTGCGGACACGATCCTCAACGAGGCGGAGCGCTTCCGCCACGAGTACGTCCGTGTGTTCGGATCGGCTGTTCGCGGTCACGACACCGAGCACAGCGACATCGACCTCTTGGTCAGCCTGACGCCCGCGGCTTCGCTGTTCGACCTCGGCGGATTCGCCAATGTGGTCGAGCGCCTCACCGGGTTCGAGGTCGACGTCCTCACTGATGACATCGAACACGACAAGTTCTTCGCGCATGTTCTCACCGAAGCCGTGCCGCTCTGACGACGCGCGCCGTCAGCCGAACTCGCCGACTCAGCTGATCCGCTCGAACACCATGGTGGCTTGGAGCCGGTCTCCGCCGCCGAATCCGGTGCTGCCCGACGAAGCAGTCGTGATCGTGTGGAGCCGGTAACCGAGCGCAGCCTGCGCGTTGATCGCCTTCTCCAGCTCGGTGAGGTTGCCGGACCCCGTCCCGAAGAACTTCTCCCGCAGCACCACCTGCAGGACTACGTAGCTCATGCCGTTCTGCGCTGGACGAGGCTGCCCGCCCGCCGCGGCTTCCGCTTGGATACGGTCGATCACTCCGCCGATGCCTGTCGCGCTCGGTGCCTTCGGCTGTACCTGTTCCGTCCACGCCGAGCCGTCCCACCACCGCATGGTGCCGGAACCATCGTCGTACAAACCTGCCTGTGGGTTCGTCATGCGCTCATCCTGGCGCACCCGCGGCAGAGTCAGTTGTCGAAGCGGAACGGGTGCGTGCTCTCACTTGAGCTAACGCTTGTGCAGCGATCCCCGGAACGACGGGGCTATTTGGAGTCTCCAGCTTCACGTGAGAGCACGCCATCTCAGGAACGTTTGCGGCACAAGTGCGGCACGATGCGGGGCTGGTGCAGGACTGCCTGCGAACTAGGACGGCATCTGCCTGACCTGCGACGGCGCTTCACCATCTCTCTTGCGGCGACGCCCGAGACTGCGCCAACTGCTTCCACGGATCCCGTGGCTGCTGAGTCCAGGCTTTGACCTCGGAGGGCTAGAAGCGATGCTGGTTGCCGTTGCGGAAGGACAGGGACAATGGGTCGCTCCCCAGTTCCCGCGCCTTCCACGCAGAGATCTGCAGCCACGCAGTGAGCTCCATCACCGTCAACGCTTGCTCGTCCATGCCGCGCGACCAGCGGGCCTGCCGACCGGCCCCAACGGACGCCCAAGACAGTCGGCATGTCTTTGACGCCCACCCGCCCCATCAGCTCGAGGGGAGCGCGTCCAGGCCGTCGGTGATTCTGGCAAGCTCTCCACGGAGTTTCTTCATGAGGCGCTTCTGGGTCGGCTCAAGGGCATCGAGCGCGCGAACAACCACAGACACTGCCTGCCTGAGGCGGATGAGCAGTTCCCGGCGCTCGAGCAGATCCGTGGAGCGCTCGACACCGATCCACTCACGCAGCTTGTCGAGATACGGCTTCTGCCGCTGCTCGAACCGCTCAAGTGCATCTGCAGGACTGAGGTGGTGATATTCGCCGTCGAAGTCCGTCAGGGTCACGCCGTTCAGCGCACGTTCGTTGGCCTCACGTTCTTCGCGCTCGATCTCGCTCAACAGCAGATGCGGTCGCAGTGCTGCGACAGCACGTCCGACTTGTTCAGTGGTCGGCCACGGTAGGGTGAGTTCCTGATCGTGCAGGAAGGCCGGGACAGCACGAAGCTCTTCCTGGGGCAGCCCGGAGATTTGAGCTAGAGCAGGCACGTCGTATACGACGGACGTACCTGCGCCGTCAGCGTTGAACTCCGCGACGTCAAGCGGAATTAGATTGAAGAAGACGTGCTCAGCGGTCCGACGATCGAGTCGCGACGGCCGCCAAGCCTTGACGGCTCGGAGCTCCCTGTCGAGGGCAATGTAGTCGTACCTGTCGTCCCACGGCACCTCGAGACGGGATGCCGGCACCCATCGTCGTTCGCCCTCCCACTCCTCGCTTACCAGCTCGATGTGTATCCGCCGCGGACGCCCACTCCCAACCTTCAGGATCCGCGCCTCGTGAAAAGCACCCGACTCGCGCGTAGTTCGAAACGCCCACCTCTCGCCCGGGCTATGAACCATTTGCTAGAAGATCCGACTGCAAGGACGGCATAAACGCCTGGAGCTCAGTGATGTTCCGCGGAGTTTGGAGAGCATGTCCGAGGGTAATAATCGCGTCTCCACTTGCGTCGCCGTAGTCGAGCGAAAGTCGTAGCGCATCGTGAGACCCCGGGTCGTTGCCCAACAGGTTCGGGGCATCGTGCAACGTGATGCCACGTAGCGCGCGTCGAGGAAGTACGAGTGCGGACGGGGCACCGTCGTCAAAAACGATCGTCAGGGTTTCGTCCGTGAAAGCTATGACGCGAACAAGAGCATCGGCCGTGTTCACTTCGGAGATGGTCGCGTGAAGGAAACAGACATTTGATTCGCCAACAGAGTGTGCGAGCAGGGAGGCAAGGCTGGACTTCAGCACAGACCTGGCCGTGAACACATCTGCCGAGTCCCAGGCCGTATTGACGCTGCGCAATTCTCTGGTCAACTTCATCGCGACCTCATACGTCGTCATGAGCACGAATCCTTCCGGGCAGTGATGTCAGTGGGCTGAACGAACATCACACTAGGCCCGAGCACAAGTGGGCTACCCCGGAGCATCCAGACGTCGCCTTGCACCAGCCCGTGGGGCTGACCTCAGAGGCAGCCGGCGCGCTCCGACCGCTCGATCCGGCCGCATCCGCCTGGGCTGACATCGAGTTCGCGGGGGTCGGGGGGCTGCACCTGAAGTGCTTCGCCGCTGCTGAGTCAGACACCGCCGTACTCGTGCAGACCGCTTGGCAGGGTCGGCTACAGCAGGTTCTCGTGTCACGCGACAGGGTGACGCGGCGTGCACTCCACCCGCGGACACGGTGATGGCACGTAGACGGCGCGATCGACGGTCTCTTGGTCCCGCGTTGAGCCTCCTAGAGGCTGCGTACGGTGGCCCCGTCTACGACCTCCCTGTTCCCGATCCGGTGTTGGCTCGGGTGTCGTTGCCCAACCGGTCTCTCGAGGTGCAAGCGCAGGTCATCGCATACACGGAGCGTGCTGTACTCGTCGAAGGGGGGGGGATCGGCCAAGCTGCCGACACCGCGTGGGTCTGGCGTGACGCTGTGAGCCAATAGCGGCCTCCTGGTGGCCCCCGTAACGGGGGGCGCGGAACGGCTCTCAAGATCCGTACCGTGTCCCCCGATCTCTGATGACTACTCAAGACGAACTTCGACTCGCCCGCCATCACGCAGCATGGACAGCACTTGACGAGCTGATTGACCGCGCTAAATCGACACATCCTCGATCTTCCACGGACCGCGAGACGGTCTCTCGACTCGTCGCGGTGGCGCAGTACGTGCGGCGATACCAATACGCGAACCTCCGATTGATGCCCTCTAATCGGCTGAGTGTCCTAGAGCAGGTGAACAATTCTGCGCAGCAGCTCTCGAACATTCTTGAGGGCTGGGATCAGGCCGGCGCCATGCCAGTCTCGACCGTACAAGCAATTGACAACTATGCGGATCGACTGGTTAAAAACGCTGACGCATGGCCACCTCTTCCCAAACCAGAGCGGGATCGAGCCAACGAGCAGGCCGAAGAAGCCTCTCAAGCTGCTGCCTCGGCCGCGCTCGACGGCCTGCTCGAGGATGTTCAGCAGGCACATGGTGAGCTTGCCGCCCTGCGGGCGGCGGCAGCGGAAACGCAGAGCCGCACGAACGCTACCGCCGATAACGCCCGCGACGCCCTCGATCATATGTCTTCAGTGCTTGATGAGATCCGTGAGAAAGCCGAATCGCAGCGCCGAAACTTTGCCGCTCTCAACGAAGGACTAGCCCAGGAACAGCGTGACTCGATCCAAGACTCTGCCAGCGAGATCCTTGAGCAGATACGCAAGACCAGCGAATCCGCCATCGAAGAGCTCAAAGGCGATCGTGACACCGCGAAGAAGCTCCTAGCGTTTGTCTCAGACGGGTCTGTGTCCGGCGGCTATGGGAAGTATGCGAAGTCGGAACTGAACGCATACAGGCTGTGGAACGTACTAGGAGCCGTAACCGCGCTGGGCGGTATAGCCTATCTAGTCTGGCACTTCCAGGACATTTCAGGGTTGGATGTCGCGGTTACGATAACGAGAGCCGCGCTATCTATCCCAATATTTGGTTTTACTGCTTTCGCGTTCCGTCAGGCGACTCTGCGCCATCGGAATTCAGTCGAAGCGACCTATCGCGCTCTAGATCTACTGGCGCTGCCGCCGTTCACACATGATATGAGTGACGAGGAACGATCCAAGCTGCGGATGGTGATGGGCGAGCGTATATTTGCCCGAGTCGGAGAAGACCACGACGACGATTCGCAAGGCTCTCCTGATCTCACGGCTGAGAACATCGCCTCACTTACCCAGTTGATGAAGGTCGTTCAGGGATTCACCAAATAGTCTGAGAGCACGACGACACGCCCCGCCCTTCGGCGCGAGGGGCGGGGCGTCGGCTGCTCCAAAACGGCGTCTGCCGTGAGGTCGTATGCGATCAACTGCCTGAAGGTAATTGTCATGCACACCTGCACATGTTGGATAGACGTAGGTGTCACACGATGAGGTCCTCGGGCAGCTCCTCGAACTCAGCTAGGGATCTACGCGCTCCAGCACAAGCTGGCTGTTCCAGTGCCCTGGCTTCCACTCCCCTGTCGGTTCGAAGTGTGCGTGCGTCGTGTAGTGCTCGCTGAGCGCGCCTAGGACGGCCGGTTCACTCCGAGTAGGCGACGAGCATGCCGGAGATGAAGAGAACTATCGCCAAAAGCTCCATGCCGTCCTCATGCCAAGCTGGTCGCACGGGCGCACCACTACGAACAAGGCGCTCCCGATGGGCGACGCCTCCCGAAGAGGGGCGGCGACGGCGAAGGTGAGCCGCCCTATGCTTCTACTGTGAAAGCACCCACGGCAGTCATCCTCATCGCTGCACTCGGTACGCTCATCACTGGCTGCGCCTCGCAAGGACACGAGGAGCCAACCCCCACCGCAACAACCGCCTCGGAGAACGAGGTGGCCTCGGTCGTCGCAGAGTACGCGCCGGACTGGCAAGATGTCATTGATAATGCGTCAGGATGCCGACTCGAATTTGTGACGGGGTCTGACGCTGCCCGCTCATACGTGTGCAGAACTAGCGAAGAGACAATGGGTATAACCGCGGGACTCGCGGCTCGGAGCCTCGACGAACTTAAAATTCCCGGGGCAATGTCATCCCTTGTTTCAGAAACGGTAACCATTCTAGAGAGAATTGCGGCGGACGACCTCTCAGCCTTATGCGGCGACGATGGCTGGAATGGCAGCGAAGAAGACGACAAGGCATGCACCGCCGCCCTTGGTGATCGATTCGCACTGTACCAACAGCTTGACGCAAAGCTCTCCGCATGGTCACCGTACCTTTAGACAGCGCGATATACCAAGGGACCGTAGCTTGAGTACCGACATCTGGCTCGGCGCAGTCCTCGGCTTCGGAACCAATCTGATTACGTCCCTTCTTGTATGGGGCGTGTCTCGTTGGGTGTACTACAATCGTCGAGCTCCCGCCTGGAAGCTGACGCACCTTCACGACGACATCTGGACACTTCAACGCTTGGTCGGCCCAAGGGCCGAGCGCGTTCAAGCCACTTCCTGGGGAGCGGGACCCGCAAGCCCAAGCCTCGTCACACTAAATGACCTGCAAACGTTCGGGCTAGACGATCCCACCCCGGAATACAGATGGCAACGGCAAACTATGCGGCGGGGCAAATCAAATTCGTTCGAAATCTCCAGTGAGGGTTTTGCCTTCCGATTAACTTGGTATAGCCGCGGGAAGCGTTACTACTGCAGTATGCTTCCAATCCGTGCCGAAAGCACGTATGCCACTCCCGCCGATATTGTCCGCGATAAGGATCCTGATTGGGTCGACTACTTCCAATGGGATCCTTTCTGGGCCTATGACCCGGCCAGTGTAGCGCCGTATCTCGGCAGGAGAAAAGCGACCTAAGCCTCGCTGGCCCGGCTGAGACTGAGCCAGCGCGACTAATCAGACGGTCAGCGTCCCCCTCGACTTTTCGTACGGTAAATGAACATCGCCTGGTCCATGTGGTTTTTCTAATTACCCGAAGACGGGAATGAGAACGCCACCGACTGCGGGCCCTCACAGCCCGCTGTCTGCGCCGGCATCGAAAAGTACGGTGCCGCCGGCTGCACGGTCGAAATGGCCGTGTCGAGGCTGTTGGTGAGCTCGTCCGAACTTGCATCCAACGACTCGATGTACTTGCCGAGCAGGTCGACACCGAGCGTCGCCACAGCAAGCGCGATACCCCACGGGCCGGCAAGGAACGTCGCAACCGACTTCAGTGCCGCACCAGAACGAGTCACCGCGCCACGCATCGACTCGATGCCCTTCGAAACGCCGGGGATCGACGAGCTCTGCAACGTGTTCAACGCCAGCTTGAACTCCGCGACCTAGGCACAGGGATGCGCCGCTTCACCATTGCATGACGGTAGCGAGCGGGCTCGAGCAGACCACGACGCATCGACCGCCCGAATGGTCGAAAAAAACGGGGCTTTGTCGCTCGCTGAGGGGGGTGCTATCCGGCGGTTTTTGTACTGATACAGGGAGTCGCCCCCACCCCTCATTTAGTCAAACGAAGATCGCCATCGGCACCACCTGCATGGCCGGGGCCGTCACAATCGGGCTTGTAACCTTCAGTCCCGGCATCGCGCTGCTCACCCCGACGACCGTCTGCGTAGCCAGGTCAGGCCCGCCAGCACCAAGGATCGTGCGTCGAGTCAGATTGATCGTTTCTTCATCGTGAAGAATGCGGGTCACCTTGCCGAGGACTTGCACCCGACCGGAGCGGAGGGCTTCGTTCGTCGCATTGCTGAAGTACTCAGAGGAAGCAACTACAACCGCCTGCAGTTCGTCGTCCACCTCGAGCAGAAGATCATGCATTGGCCCCTGGTCGATATCGACGACCATCTGCCTAATGATCGCAACTCCGGACGCATTGGTGTCCGCCGCCTCCCCGCTCGCTTGCTTCACGTGCGCTTCGAGGGCCGCAGCTGCGGCGCGCTTGGCGGGACTTCCTGACTTCGCTGAAGGCTTACTCGAAGTATTCTGTTCTTCTTTCTTGGTTTCGAGCTGAAGGAAACTGTCCATGAGGCGAACTACCTCTTCGAGAGGGTTCCCTTCGTACGACCCTTCAAACTGAACCAAGCTGCCGGCCCGCAGATCATCGAGGTCTGCTTTCGAAGAAACCACTTTCAAAGCAGCATCCTCGTGCAGGTACTGATACAGCAGATTGAACAGGCTTGCCGCAGTGTGCTGGCGGGAGCGCCGTATCTGGGTTTGTCCCGCATTTGTGCGTTCGGTTCTACCTTCGGCGGATAGTTCTGCAGAAGCAAACTGCATAAGCTTGGCCCTAATGCCTGCTCGCAAAGAGCCGCCTGACGTACTGCTCGAAGTCGATGCTTCTTCCTCATCGCTTTGGGCAGCGACCCCTCCATCGAGGTGAGCCAAGAAGCTGAGCATCATGCTCTCGTCGAGGTAAATCGGATGGGCTAGGAAGTAGGGGGCAACGTTGCCCGGCACGTCGGTCATGCCGGAACTCTTACATACGATCGACCACTGCCGGAAGCCGGGGCCCGACTTCTACGCACTGCACACCTGGCTCGTGTGGCTGAGTGACGCGGTCAGCGGTACAAAAGGCGCGTTGCTGCGATCTCCGCCTGCCGCTCCCGCTCGGCGTCGCGGCTGGCGAGGTCGTTGCGGTCGGGCATGGGTTACCTCCAAGGGGTAGGCGGTCGATAGGTGCCGGCGTGGATGAGCAGGCATGCGCGACTTTTGCGCAGATCTTTCCGGTGCTGTTGATCGCGAGCGTGGTGGAGCAGAGCGCAGTCAGCAGGAAGATCCGTCAGCGGACCTGGTGACGGACGTGGTTTGTGCTGCTGCCGATGAGCCTCAGTGGCGTTGGCGCCCTGGTAGCCCTAAGCAGGCTGTTGAACGGAGGACTGGGCAGCCAGCCTGCGCGGATCTTGTTCGTAATCGCGGTTGTGGCGGTTTTGGCGCTGATGCTTCAGCTGATCGCAGTCCTCGCATCGCGGGAGGTGGGACTGCTGCAGGTTTCGTTGAGTCCTGACCTGTGAGGATCTGGTCCTCGCTGGAAGGATGTCGATCATGGCCAAGCCCTATCCGGAGGAGTTCCGACGCGACGTGATCGCGGACGCTCGTCGGGGCGAGATCCCGCTGACGCAGGTCGCGAAAGACTTCGGGATCGCTGAAGGGACGGTAACGAACTGGCTGCGCCGTGCGGACGTCGACGACGGCGTCAAGCCCGGCGTCACGAGCGTGGAGAACGCGGAGCTGCGAGAGTCGCGGAAACGGAACCGGCTGCTGGAGCACGAGAACGAGATTCTCCGCCGTGCGGCCGCGTATCTGTCCCAAGCGCACCTCCCAAAATGATGTACCCGCTGGTCCTTGAACTCGCCGCCGACCGGATCCCGGTCGCGGTGGCCTGCCGGGTGCTGGGCTTCACAAAGCAGGCGTTCTACGCCTGGCGAAAGGACCCGGTGAGCCGTCGCGATTGGCAGAACGCGCATCTGACCAACGCCGCCGTTGATGCGCATCGCGACGACCCGACATTCGGGTACCGGTTCATCGCGGACGACCTCGCCGCAGCTGGCCACCTCGTGTCGGAACGGCGCGTCTGGCAACTGTGCTCGCAGCAGCGGCTCTGGTCACTGCACGCGAAGAAACGGGGCCTGAACCGGAAAGTGGGACCACCCGTGCACGACGACCGGGTTCGACGAGCGTCCACTGCGCCGGACCTGGACCGGCTCTGGTTGACCGACATCACCGAGCACAACACTGCCGAGGGCAAGCTCTACCTGTGCGCGGTCAAGGACGCGTGCTCCCGACGGATCGTGGGCTACTCCATCGACTCTCGGATGCGTTCCTCGCTCGCTGTCGCGGCACTGCAGATGGCGATCTCCAGACGGAACCCATCAGGAACGGTAGTCCACTCGGACCGAGGCAGCCAGTTTCGTTCCACGAAGTTCGTCCGAGTGCTCTCTGACGCAGGGCTCGTGGGGTCGATGGGTCGGGTCGGCGCGTGCGCGGACAACGCGGCGATGGAGTCCTTCTTCGCCCTGCTGCAAAGAACGTCCTGAACCGGTGCCAGTGGGCGAGCAGGGAGTAGCTTCGCCTCGCGATCGTGCACTGGATCGAGGGCACCTACCACCGGAAACGTCGTCAGCGCGGGCTCGGGAAGTTGACGCCCGTCGAGTACGAAGCGATCATCAACCCACAGGTCGCACTCGCGGCCTAAACCAACGAGTCAACGAAACCTGCAGCAGTCCCGAATGACGTTTACAAGCGGGCTGACGGGAGCCACCGCGCACAATTCGAGTGGCGGGACGATGAGGACCGTCGCCGCGAAAAGACGAAGGTCTTCCGCCTCAAGGGAGACGCGCAACGCTGGCTCGACGGTCAGCGGGTGGCGTGGAAGTCAGGCGGCTGGGTAGATCCGAACGTGAGTGTCGCCACGCTGCAGCAGTTCTTCGACCAGTGGGCACCGCGGCAGGCCTGGGAGCCGACCACCGTCACTGCCATGACACTCGCCGTGAACAAGTGCAGCTTCCGGTCTGTCCGACTCGACAAGCTGCGTCGGTCGCACGTCGAGCAGTGGGTCAAGCGCATGTCGGCGGACCTCGCCGCTTCGACCGTTCACAGTCGAGTCAATAATGTTCGCATCGTGCTACGGGCTGCTGTCCGCCACAAGTATCTCGCCGCGGATCCGTCCGATGGTGTGGTCCTTCCGCGCCGTCGCCGTGCCGCTCAGCCGATGCGGATCCCAACGCCCGCAGAAATGGGGGCGGTAATCGATGCCGCGGACGACTGGTTCAAGACGTACGTCCGGTTGTGCGCCTTTGCAGGACTCCGCCTCGGAGAAGCATCAGGCTTGCAACTGGGCGACGTGGCGTTCCTCGAGCGGCGTCTCCAGAGTCGACGCTAAATTCATCGAGGGACGGGACAGGACGTACGGGTGTCCCCTCCCAAGTACGGCTCCGAGCGCGACACCTATGTCCCCTCCGAACTCACGGAAGCCATCTCCGGCCACGTCTCCGACATTGGCATCCGCGGAGCCGAGCAGTGGCTCTTCGTGGGCTCAGGTGGCAACCCGCCGCATGGGAACACCGTGCATTACTGGTGGACGAAGACGATCGCGACGTCCGGTGTCGAGCCGTTCAAGCTGCACGATTGCCGGCACTTCTTTGCCTCCGGTCTCATCTCCGAGGGGTGTGACGTCGTGACCGTTCAACGCGCCCTTGGACACCACTCAGCGACCGTCACGCTCAGTACTTACGCGCACCTCTTGCCGAACGCGGAGGACCGCACGCGCGCCGCGACTTCGAGCCTGATGAGGCAGGTTTCGGCAGCAGATGCGGCACCCATGCAGCACGTCACCGCACACTGAGTCCCGATCCGCATGTTGGCGGGTCTATCAGTTGTTGAAGCGGAACTCCACCACGTCGCCGTCCTGCATGACGTAGTCCTTGCCCTCGATGCGGGCCTTGCCGGCAGCGCGGGCCTCGGCGATGGAGCCGGTCTCGACCAGGTCGTCGAACGAGATGACCTCGGCCTTGATGAAGCCCTTCTCGAAGTCGGTGTGGATGACGCCGGCAGCCTGGGGTGCCTTCCACCCCTTGCCGATCGTCCACGCGCGGGCTTCCTTCGGGCCGGCCGTCAGGTAGGTCTGCAGCCCGAGGGTGTCGAAGCCGATGCGCGCGAGCTGGTCGAGCCCGGACTCGGTCTGCCCGGTCGACTCGAGCAGTTCGGCGGCGTCGGCTGGGTCGAGGTCGATGAGTTCCGACTCGACCTGGGCGTCGAGGAACACGGCCTGGGCGGGGGCGACGAGCGCGGCCAGCTCGGCTTTGCGGGCGTCGTCGGTCAGGATCGCCTCGTCGACGTTGAACACGAAGATGAAGGGCTTGGCGGACAGGAGTCCGAGCTCGGCGATCGGCGCGAGGTCGATCTTCGTCGCGGACAGCAGGGTGCCCTGCTCGAGCGCGGCACGGGCCTCGCGAGCGGTCTCGAGCACGATCGGCTCGGCCTGCTTGAGCTTCACGGTCTTCTCGTACCGCGGGAGCGCCTTGTCGATCGTCTCCATGTCGGCGAGGATCAGCTCGGTGTTGATGACCTCGAGGTCGTCCTTCGGGGACACCTTGTTCGCGACGTGCACGACATCGTCGTCGGTGAAGCCGCGGACGACCTGCGCGATGGCATCGGCCTCGCGGATGTTGGCGAGGAACTTGTTGCCGAGCCCTTCACCCTCGCTCGCACCCTTGACGATGCCGGCGATGTCGACGAACGACACCGGCGCGGGCACGGTCTTCTCCGAGTGGAAGAGCTCGGCGAGCTGGTCGAGCCGCGAGTCGGGCAGGTTCACCACCCCGACGTTCGGCTCGATCGTCGCGAACGGGTAGTTCGCGGCGAGGACCTGGTTCTTGGTCAGGGCGTTGAACAGGGTCGACTTGCCGACGTTCGGGAGACCGACGATTCCGATGGTGAGAGCCACGGAAGAAGAGCCTACCGGCGGCGGCCCGCCGGAGCCGACCCGGGCCTCCAGTCCGTCCGTCAGAACCAGCGTGAGCCGGTCGTGGCAGCGTGGTCCCCGTCGTCCGGACCGGGCGACGGAACAGGAGGACGTCGATGTGGTTCGAACGCGACGAGCGCGGTGTGCACTCGGTGGGCATGGGAGCGCCGGGGCTCCGGCAGCGCTTCGCACCGGAGACCCTCGCCGCACTCGAGCAGGCCTCCCGCGCTGAGCTCGAGCAGCTGCACGACGCGATGGCCGAGCTCGAGGCGGACGTCCTGGTCGTCTACGACCCCGAGGACGACACGATCGACTACGCCGAGGAGGACCGCTTCCGCGGGATCCCCCTCCCCCGGGACTCCGGCTTCCCGGTCATCACCGGCGACCTGACCGCCGGACTCACCGAACACGTCGAGAGCCTGCCGCTGCGCTGGCGACTGGACGGCGTCGCGGTGGCGTTCGAGATGGTGGGGACCCTGCTCGCGCCGTACTGGAAGCGCGAACGAGCCCGTCGGACGGCGACCTGGCGCGCAACGGCGCGACGTCGGCGCAGCGGTTCCCGCTCGGCACGTCGCCGCTGAGCGTCCGGCCGCAACGCCGAGGCGGCTTCCAGCGATGTCGGCGCCCCGTGCGACGATCGGAACCGTGCCGTTGAACTTCACCGCGATCGACTTCGAGACCGCGAACAGCTCGCCCGCCAGTGCGTGCTCCGTCGGACTGGTCAAGGTCCGCGCGGGCCGGGTCGTCGACCGGGCGTCGTGGTTCATCCGCCCACCGTTCGGACACGACGCGTTCCTCGAGTGGAACACCCGGATCCACGGGATCGTCGCCGAGGACGTCGTCCGCGCGAAGACGTGGGAGCAGCAGTACCCCGACCTCGTGGCTTTCGCCGAGGGTGACGTCCTGGTCGCGCACAACGCCCGGTTCGACATGGGCGTCATCGCCGGTGGGTGCTCGGCAACGGGCATCGACCTCGCCGAGCACCACTCGATGTGCTCGCTCGCGGTGGCCCGCAAGACCTACACGCTCGACTCCTACCGACTGCCCGTGGCTGCCATGGCCGCCGGGTTCGAGGGCTTCCAGCACCACGATGCCGCCGCCGATGCCGAGGCGTGCGCCGCGATCGTCATCCACGCCGCCGGCCACCACGGCACCGACACGGTCGAGGCCCTGGGTGCGGCGACCCGCGTGACGATCGCCCCGGTCCGTGCCCGTGCCGAGAAGCCCAAGGCCTCGACGCCGCAGCCCCGCCTGTCGAACCGCCCGATGGTCTTCGCCGACTGAGCCGGCCGAGCCGGCCGAGCCGACCGAGCCGGCCGAGCCGGCCGAGCCGAAGGTCCCTGTCGCGGCCTCGACAGCAGCACTACGCTCAGCGCATGGCTGCGCCCACCACGATCGAACGCGAGACCGTCATCACGGCTCGCGCCGCGGACATCACCCCGTACCTGGCAGACCTGCACCGCTGGGTCGAGTGGTCGCCGTGGGAGGGGCAGGATCCCGCGCTGCAGCGGACGTACACCGGCCAACCGGGGACGGTCGGCTCGACGTACGCCTGGAAGGGCAACCGCAAGGCCGGCGCCGGGTCCATGGCGATCACACGGGTCGATGCCACCGAGGTCGACGTCGACCTGCAGTTCACCGCACCGTTCAAGTCGTCGAGCGCGGTGGCGTTCCGGTTGCACGAAGCGACCGACGGCACGCGGGTCGTCTGGTCGATGACGAGCCCGCAGAACCTGATGTCGCGCGTGATGGGGGTGTTCGTCAACATGGACAAGTTCCTCGGCGGCGACTTCGAGAAGGGCCTCGCCAAGCTGAAGGCCGCGGTCGAGCACTGACGGGAGTGGCACACCGGGGAGCAGGGCACCCGGTGGTATTGTCACGACAATCCCTCGGCATCGATGCCGAACCCGCAATTCCCCGAAGGACCGCGATGACCAACGAAGGCCAGCTGCCGTCCGACCTGTTCATGGACCTGGACCGGTCGGGTCCCATGCCCCTCTACTTCCAGGTGGCCTCGCGCATCGAGGAGTCGATCCGCTCCGGTGTGATGCCTCCCGGCGCCCGTCTCGAGAACGAGATCGCGCTCGGCGAACGCCTCGGGCTGTCCCGCCCGACGATCCGCCGGGCGATCCAGGACCTCGTCGACAAGGGCCTGCTCGTCCGCCGCCGCGGCATCGGCACACAGGTCGTGCACGGCCCGGTGACCCGCAAGGTCGAGCTCACGAGCCTGTACGACGACCTGGCCCAGGGGTCACAGGCACCGGCGACGAAGCTCCTCGAGCGCAACGACGTCCCTGCCTCGGACGAGGTCGCCGCAGCCCTCAGCATCGAGCCCGGCACGATCGTCGCGCACATCCGCCGCGTGCGGTTCGCCGAGGACGTCCCGATGGCGATCCTCGAGAACTACCTGCCGCCCGAGTTCCTCGAGATCACCGACCAGGACCTGCAGGACCACGGGCTCTACCAGCTGCTCCGCGGTCGCGGCGTGACGATGCGGGTGGCGAAGCAGCGGATCGGTGCCCGCGCGGTCACCGACGAAGAAGCCGGTCTGCTCGAGATCGAGGACGGCGACCCCGTGCTCACCATGAGCCGCACCGCGTACGACGCCTCGGGCCGCGCGGTCGAGTACGGCGTGCACTGCTACCGCCCCGACCGCTACTCGTTCGAGGTCACCCTCGTCGACAAGTAGGCAGTTCGCGCTGACCGCGTGACGTCCAGGTTCCACGAACTGCCGCACGCGTGACGCCGAGGTTCCACGGATGGCCGCTGGACGCCTCGAGATGCCGAGATTTCGGAACCTCGGGACCGGCAGACGGAGCGAGCGGGCGCAGGACCGGCAGACGGACGGACCCCCGCTCAGGCTGGCGCGGGCACGCCGAGCTCGCCGGTCACGTACTGGGCGCGGCCGAAGCCGAACGACCAGTCCTGCGGGCCGTTCTCGACGTAGCCGATGAAGACGTCCTCGGACGCGACACCGATCGCCGCCAGGGCGTCGTGGATCGCCGCGTACAGCGTCGTCTTCGCCTCGTCGGTGCGCCCGCGCTGCGTGAAGACCTGGATCATGACGACGCCCTCGGTGCGCTCGAACCCGAGGCCGGCGTCCTCGGCGATGATCTGCTGCGCCGGGTGCTCGGTGATCACCTGGAACCGGTCGCGCACGGGGATCGCGTACACGTCGACGATGGCCCGGTGGATCGCGTCGGCGATGGCGCGCACTGCCTGCGGCGTGCGGCCGGTGGCGAGGTCGATACGGACGAGCGGCATGGTGCCTCCTGCAGTTCGGGACTTTGTCCTGACAAACTAACATGGATCGAGACGCAGCAACAGACGGACTGGAGGCGCAGCGCCAGCTGGCACCGCGCCTCCCGTCCGTCGTCCGCGACCGTCTAGAGCACGGGGGTCGCCGCCGCGTAGGTGAGCGGTCCGTCGACACGCGCGACGTCGTGCCACGCACCGTCGGCGAGGGACGCTTCCGCCGCCTCGACGATGGACGCAGCAGCCAGCCCGTCAGCGACCGACGGGGCGAGCTGCTCCCCGCGACGGACGCTCGCGATGAACTGGGCGGCCTCGATCGTCTTCAGGTCGTCGTAGCCCATGGCCGTGCCGGCGCCGGGTTGGAAGCGCGCGAACTCGCCGTCACCCGCGGCGACGTAGTGCGTGGCGTAGCCGTCGACCTCCTGGCCGTCGAGGTACACCTCGAGCTCGTTGAGACGCTGGAAGTCCCACCGCACCGAACCCCTGGTGCCGTAGATCTCGAGCGTGTACTCGGCGTGCGGCCCCCGCATGACACGGCTCGAGTCCATGGTGCCGACGGCGCCGTCCTCGAAGCGGAAGAGCAGGGCTGCGTAGTCCTCGTTCTCGACGCGGCCGAGGTCGCCGGTGGCGGCGGCGCTCCGGTCGACGATGCCCGCGGCTGGCTTCGGGCGCTCCTGGATGAAGGTCTCGGCGAGCGCGCTCACACTGGCGATCCGGCCGACGACGTACTGCGCCAGGTCGAGGCCGTGCGACAGCAGGTCGCCGAGCACGCCCGAACCGGCACGCTCCCGCTCGAAGCGCCAGGTCAGCGGCGCCGCGGGGTCGGACGAGTAGTCGGCGAGCAGCGAGCCGCGCACGTTCGTGATGCGACCGAGGCGGCCGCTGCGGACGAGTTCGCGCGCCCGCTCGATCGCGGGGGCGTGCCGGTAGTTGAACCCGACGCTCGTGATGACGCCCGCGCGCTGGACGGCCTCGTGGATCTGCCGGGAGTCGCTGGCGTAGCGGCCCATCGGCTTCTCGATCCAGAACGGCTTGCCGGCCTCGGCAGCGGCGACCGCCATCTCGCGGTGCAGGAAGTTCGGCGAGCAGATCGACACGACGTCGACGGCTGGGTCGGCGAGGACCTCGTGGTAGTCGGCGACCGCCCGCTCGTAGCCCAGGCGGGTGACGGCCTGGTCGCGTGCGGCCTCGATCGGGTCCGCGGCGACGACGAGCCGGGGCTGCACGCCGAGCTCCGGGAAGTGGTCCGGCAGGGCGCGGTAGGCGCGGGAGTGCAGCCGCCCCATCCAGCCGACCGAGATGAGGCCGACACCGATGCTGTCCATGGGAACTCCTTCGTTCGTGGGCGCCGATTGGAGCGCGCCAACCATCGTACGGGATCGTTCGTGGTTTGTCAGTACAAAGACCGTGAGCAGAAGACGTCGGGTCAACTGGGGCGACCCGACGTCTTCTGCTCACGAAGTGGCTCGGCTCAGTTCGGCGGGAAGATGATGTCCCGCACCAGGGCGTCGAGCTGCGCGTCGGCGTCGAGGAACTGGCGCAGCGTCGTCACCGTGGCACCGAACCGGTCGAACTCGTCGATCGTCATGCCGTCGACGTCGTACCCGCGCGCGAACTCGGGCGTCGCCGCGCGCAGAGCCGCGATGACGTCGGCCGGCACCTCGTCGTGGATGGCGTCCGGACGGAACGGGAACGCGTTCGCGTTGATGTCCTTCGTCCACTGGAACGGCGGCGAGACGACGAGGTCCCCGCCCTGGAACTCCGACCACTGCAAGGCGTTCCGGAAGGCGGCGACGAGCACGCGCGACCGGAAGCCACGCTCCTGGAACACCCGGTAGGCGTTCTTCACCGCGGCGACGCCGGCCCACTCGAGGATGCCGGGGTCGACCATGACGTGGTCCCGCTTGACGACGGTCTTCAGCCAGTCGTCGAACCGGCCGGCCATCAGCGTGACAACGTGGCCGAACTCCTGGTCGGGCAGCCCGTCGGCGGCACGACGGTCGAGCGCACGCTCGATGGACTCACCGACGGCGACGACCTGCGGCACCGTGAACGACACCGTCGCGTTGATCGAGACCCCGCGGTACGCGGCCTCCTCGATCGCGGCGATGCCGACCTTGGTGGCGGGGATCTTCACGATGATGTTCGGGGCGAGCTGCGAGAACCGCACGGCCTGCTCGACCAGGGCGTCGGCGTCGCGGTGGAACCGCGGGTCGGTCTGCATCGACAGGCGACCGTTGCGGCCGCCGGACGCCTCGAACGCGGGCAGCAGCTGCTCGGCCGCCGCGATGGAGAGCTCCTCGACGGCCTTCCAACCGATCCAGGACTCCCCCGCGGTCGGGTGCTCCGCGGCGATCTCGCGGATGCGCGGCACCCAGGTCTCCGGGTCCTGCTTGATGCAGGTGTACGCGATCACCGGGTTGCAGGTCGCCCCGACGGCGCCGTACTCGTGGATCGCGGTGGACAGTTCGCGCGGGTCGGCGGAGTCGTTCCACAGGGCGGTCACGGTCTGCGACGCGGCCTGCAGCGTGACGGGTCGGACGTCGGCGTCGGTGGTCGCCGGTGACGAGAGGGTGTCGGTCATCGTGTGAGTCCCTTCTTGATCGTGTCGAGCTGGAAGCGCGAGACCTCGTCGGCGTTCTCGTCCTCGGCGAAGACGCTCGACACCGCGACGGTGTCCTCGCGCGCCGTGAAGCCGACCCGGTCGAGGGCGGCCCAGAAGGCGTCGAAGTCGACGTCCGCCTGGCCGACCGGCAGGTGCTGGTGCACGCGGACCGGGTTGCCGGGCGGGTTGGTGATGTAGCGCAGGCCGTGCGACCGGTGGTGGTCGTACGCGTCGGCGACGTGCACGAGCTGCAGCGAATCGCCCGCGGCGTCGATGATCTCGTCCATGTTGCCGCCGTAGTGGAACGTGTGGCAGGCGACGTAGACGAAGCCGATGCTCTTCGAGTTCAGCCCGCGGATCACGCGGAGCGCCTCGAGCCCGTCCTCGACGAAGTCGTCGGGGTGCGGGTCGATGAGGACCCGGATGCCGGAGTCCTCGATGATCGGCAGGAGCTCCTCCATCGCCCAGTGGAACTGGTCCTCGGACTCCTCAGCGCGTTCGGGGCGGCCGGAGAACTCCGTGTTGATCGTGTCCACGCCCAGGCGCTTCGTGATCTCGATGACCCGCTTCCACTTCTTGACGGCGGCCTCGCGGGCCTCCTTGTCCGGGCCGGCCCAGCGCAGGACGGGCAGGACCGACGCGACCTGGACCCCGGCCGTCGTGCACGCCGCGGCGAACGCGTCGACGAGGTCGTCGTCGGCCGTGGGGTGCCGGTAGAACGGGATGAAGTCCTTGTGCGGGGTGAGCTGCAGGTACTCGTAGCCGAGATCGGCGACCTTCTGCGGGAACTCCAGCAGCGACAGGTCGTGGTGGTACGGCGTGGGGTCGAGCGCGATCTTCGGCATCGATCAGGCCGTCTCGTAGAACGCGGGCTTCGCGGTGGCGTACGTGATCGGCTCGAGCGCACCGGACTGCTGCGCACGCACGGCGACCTCGGCGACGACCGACGCCGTGTAGCCGTCCCAGGCGCTCGGGCCGTCGATGCCACCGGTGCGCGCGGCGTCGACCCAGCGCTGCACCTCTTCGTCGTACGCGGCACCGAAGCGCTCGACGAACGACGGGGTGACGCCCTGGCCGGAGACGCCCTGCGACACGAGGTTGAGCGAGGTCTCGCGACCGATGTACGCGACCCCGGACTCGAACACCGCGTCGGTCGTGACCTGGTAGCCGAACTGGGCGTTCACGTTGATCTCGACGATCGCCATGGTGCCGGACTCGGTGGTGAACAGCACGAACTGCGGCTCGGGCAGGTCGGCCGGCGCGAGCGAGTTCTTGCGGGGCTTCTTGACCTCGACGCTCGTGATCGCCTCGCCCGTGATGAACGGGATGATGTCGATCTCGTGGATCACCGAGTCGTGGATGAGCATCGACTCGCTGAAGTTCGGCGGCGTGGTCGGGTTGCGGTGCGCGTGGTGCAGCGCGAGCAGGGCGCCGTTGGCCCCGGACTCCCGCAGCGCGCGCAGCTCCTGGTAGCCCTTGTCGAAGCGGCGCATGAAGCCGACCTGGATCTTCGGACGGTCGGACGTCGCCTGCTCGAGCTCGACGATCCGCAACGAGTCCTCGGCCGAGGTCGTCAGCGGCTTCTCGCACAGGACGGCGAGACCGCGCTCGATCGCCGGCACCAGGACCGGCTCGTGCAGGAAGCCGGGCGTCGCGACGATGACGGCGTCGATCGGGGTGGCGTCGAGCGCCTCCTCGAACGAGGCCGCGGTGATCGCGCCGGGCGCCTTCGCCGCGGCGGCGGTCGCGCGGCCGGTGTCGGGGTCGACGATCGCGACGACGTCGGCGCCGGCGATGGTCGAGGTGATGCGACGGATGTGGTCGCTGCCCATGGCGCCCGCGCCGACGACGGCGACGCGGAGGTTGTCAGTGGTGCTCATGGCGGTGCTCCTGGGGTAGATGACGCTGCGTGGACGGCTGCTGGGGCCGGTCAGGACACGCGGGCGGCGGACGTGGAACCGAAGATGTGCTGGAAGGTGCGCTCGGCGATCGGGCCGGGGGCGTCGACCGAGCAGCCGTACATGTCCTGCTCGACGATGCCGAAGACGTCCGGGTTGATCTTCGCGACGGCTTCGATGATCGGGGCGAGCTCCGGGGTGCCGTGCGGCGGCTCGGTCATGATCCCCTGCGACACGGCGGTGGCGAACGGGACGTCGTTCTTCAGCACGTCGAAGAGCAGGTCGGTGTCGACCTGCTTGAGGTGCAGGTAGCCGATGCGCTCCGGGTGCGCGGCGATGAGCTTGAGGTTGTCGCCGCCGTAGTACGCGAAGTGCCCGGTGTCGAGGCAGAGGTTCGTGTACGCCGGATCAGTCTCCGACAGGAACCGCACGGTCTCCTTGTAGGTGCCGACGTGGCTGTCCGCGTGGGTGTGGAACTGCTGATGGACGCCGTACTCCTCGAACAGCGCCTTGCCGAGCTGGTCGTGGCCCTTGCCGAGGCGGTCCCACTGCTCGTCGGTCAGGGTGCGCGACTCGAGGACTTCCTCTGTGGCGTCCGAGCGCCACAGGTCCGGGATCGTCACGAGGTGCTGGGCGCCGAGCTTCGCCGCCAGACCCGCGACCGCCACGGCCTGGTCCCAGGCACGCTGGAACTGGTCCTCGCCCTTGTGGAACCCGGTGAACACCGTTCCGGCGGACAGCTTCAGCCCGCGCGACTCGAGCTCGTCCGACAGCTGCGACGGGTCGGTCGGCAGGTAGCCGTACGGTCCGAGCTCGATCCACTCGTACCCGGCTGCGGCCGCTTCGTCGAGGAAGCGCTTCCACGGCACCTGGTTGGGGTCGTCGGGGAACCAGACGCCCCACGAGTCGGGAGCGGTGCCGATCCGGATGGCGTCGGTGGCGGTGGCGGTGTCGGTCATGACGTCGTCGTCTGCTTTCTGGGTGTGGTGCGTGTGGTGGACGGTGGTGCTCAGCCGAGCAGCGGGCGCTGTGCGGCGACCTGCTGCTCGTACTCGGCGCGGGCGGTCTGCGTGCTCGACAGCGTCGAGGTCTGCGCCACCGGCACGTCCCACCAGCCGTCGCCCTCGGGGGCGTAGACCAGCGGGTCCGAGTTGATGTGCACGAGGGTGGTGTGGTCGTTCGCCTTCGCCTGGCGCACCGCGGCCTTGAGGTCCTCGATGCTGTCCGGGCCGGGCTGGACCTCGATCACGTCGACGCCGTACGACCGCGCGTTCGCCGCGAGGTCGACCGGCAGCGGGTCGCCGTTGTCGAACGACTGGGTCTCGTCCAGGTAGCGGTACTTCGTGCCGTAGCGCTCGGACCCGACGGTCTCGGACAGGTGCCCGATCGACGCGTACCCGTGGTTCTGGATGAGCACGACGATGATCTTGATGCCCTCGGCCACGGCGGTGACGAGCTCGGTGTGCAGCATGAGGTAGCTGCCGTCGCCGACCATGACGATCGCGTCGCGGTCCGGGGCGCCACGACGGACGCCGATGCCGCCGGCGATCTCGTAGCCCATGCACGAGAACGCGTACTCGACGTGGTAGCCGAGGGCGTCCTGCACACGCCAGAGCTTGTGCAGGTCGCCGGGCAGCGAGCCGGCCGCCTGGATGACGACGTCGCGCGGATCGGACACCGACTGCACGGCGCCGATGATCTCCGGCTGACCGGGCAGGTCGGCGCCGGACGGCGCGAACGCGCCGTCGACGGCCGCGTCCCACGCCGCCTTCAGCGACGCGATCTCCGCAGCGTAGGCGGCGTCGACGACGAACGCGGGCTCTGCGGGTGACGACCCGGACGACGCGAGCGCCGCGGTCAACACGACCAGGGCCTCCCGGGCATCCGCGATCAGCGGCAGCTGCGAACCGTGCTTGTACGCGTCGAACGCGGCCACGTTGACGTTCACGAACGTGACGTCCGGGTTCTGGAACGCGGTCCGCGACGCGGTCGTGAAGTCGCTGTAGCGCGTGCCGATCCCGATCACGACGTCCGCCTGCGCGGCGACCGCGTTCGCGGCGGCCGTGCCGGTCGCGCCGATGCCACCGAGGTACTGCGGGTGGTCCCAGACGAGCGAGCCGCCGCCGGCCTGCGAGGTACCGACCGGGATGCCGGTGGCCTCGACGAAGGCGGCGAGCTCGTGCTCCGCGCCGGAGTACAGCACGCCACCGCCCGCGACGATCACCGGACGCTGCGCGCCCCGGATCGCGGCGACCGCACGTGCCAGCGGCCCGTGCTCGGGCAGCGGCCGACGGATGTGCCACTCGCGCGGCTGCAGGAACGCGACGGGGACGTCGAACTCCTCGGCCTGCACGTCCTCGGGCAGGGCGATCGTCACGGCACCGGTCTCGGCCGGGTCGGTGAGCACGCGCATCGCGGCGAGGGCGATCGAGAACAGCTGTTCGGGGCGCTCGACGCGGTCGAAGTAGCGCGACAGCGGACGGAACGCGTCCGTCACCTGGATCGAGGTGTCGTGCGGCAGCTCGATCTGCTGGAGCACCGGGTCGGTGGTCCGTGTCGCGAACGTGTCCGACGGCAGCAGCAGAGCGGGCAGGCGGTTCGTCGTCGCGAGCGCAGCGGCGGTGAGCATGTTCGCGGCGCCCGGGCCGACCGACGCCGTCGCGGCGAAGGTCGCACGGCGGCGGTGCATGCGGGCGAAGCCGACGGCCTCGTGCACCATCGCCTGCTCGTTGCGCGCCTGGTGGTACGGCAGCAGGCCGGGCTGTTCGACGTGGAGCTGCTTGATGGCCTGTCCGACGCCGGCGACGTTGCCGTGCCCGAAGATGCCGAAGATCCCCGGGATGGTGCGTTCGCGGACGTCGCCGTCGACGGTCCACTGGTTGGCCAGGAACTCGACGAGCGCCTGGCCGACGGTCATCCGGCGCGTGTTGGTGGTCACGCGTGCTTCCTTTCGTAGGGCAGGCGCGGGTCGAGCTGCTCGCTCGCCCAGGCCTGGCGGACCCAGCCGTGGGCTGGTTCGTCGGTGATGTTCCAGACGCGCTCCGGGTCGGGCCCGGCCATCACGTTGAGGTAGTACATGTCGTAGCCCGGAGCAGCGACGGCGGGGCCGTGCCAGCCGTGTGGCACCAGCGCGACGTCGCCGGTGCGCACTTCGCGGAACTCGTCGATCGGACGGTCGTCCGAGGCGTACGTGCGGTGCAGTGCGAACGGGTCGGCGGTGGCCGGAGCGGAGAGGCCGCGTGCGACCGCGGACTCGTAGTAGTAGATCTCCTCGAGGTTCGACTCCTCGCCCGGCACGTTCGTGTCGTGCTTGTGCGGCGGGTACGACGACCAGTTGCCGGCCGGCGTGATCACCTCGCACACGATGAACTTGTCCGCGTCGAGGGCCGCAGGCGTGCCGAAGTTGTGCACCTGGCGGCTGGACTGCCCGGCGCCGCGGAGCTCCACCGGCACGTCCTGCCGGGCCACGTACGTGGTCGGCTTGACGGTGTCGGTGGGCGCCTCGGCGACCGCGAACCGGCCTGCGCCGGTGATCGTCGCCGCGGTGCCCGATCCGAGGTACAGGACGTCGGTGGGGCCCTCGAAGACGTTCGCGCGCCCCTGCAGGGTCTGCTCGCCGTCCCCGGCGGCGCCCGCGTAGGTCACGTGGAACGACCCGGCGAGCGGCACGACGATGCGCTCCACGGCGTCGGCCGGGAGGCGCAACTCGCGCGTACCGGTCGGGTCACCGTCCGTCAGGGTGCCGGTCCGGAGCCCGGTGTGCGCCCATCCTGCGATGCGGCCGTCGACGACGTCGGTCCAGCCGGCCTCCGGCCGGCTCCCCTTCGGGATGAACCACTGGTCGTGCTCGTGCTGTTCGTTCGCCATGCTGCGGCTCAGTTGTTCGACGGGAAGCCGAGGTTGATGCCGCCGTGCGACGGGTCGAGCCAGCGGCTCGTGATCGCCTTCTGGCGGGTGAAGAAGCTCACGCCGTCGGCGCCGTACGCCTTGTGGTCACCGAACAGCGAGTTCTTCCAGCCGCCGAACGAGAAGTACGCGACCGGCACGGGGATCGGGACGTTGATGCCGATCATGCCGACCTGCACGTCGCGCTGGAATCGACGGGCAGCGCCGCCGTCGTTGGTGAAGATGGCGGTCCCGTTGCCGTACGCACCGCTGTTGATGAGCTCGAGGCCCTCTTCGTACGTGGCGACGCGGACGACGCTCAACACCGGGCCGAAGATCTCCTCGGTGTAGACGCGGCTCGTGGTGGGGACCTGGTCGATCAGCGTCGGGCCCAGCCAGAAGCCGTTCTCGTCGCCGTCGGGTCGGACGGTGCGGCCGTCCACCACAACCACCGCACCGTCCTGCTCTGCGACCTCGATGTACGAGGCGACCTTGTCACGGTGCTGCTTCGTGACGAGCGGGCCCATGTCGCATCCGCGACGACCGTCGCCGATGCGCAGGGTGGCCGCGCGGTCCTTGATCTTCTGGATGAGCTCGTCGGCCACCGGCTCGACGGCGACGACGACCGAGATCGCCATGCAGCGCTCACCGGCGGAGCCGAAGCCCGCGTTGATGGCGTTGTCCGCGACCAGGTCGAGGTCGGCGTCCGGCAGCACCAGCATGTGGTTCTTCGCGCCGCCCAGGGCCTGCACGCGCTTGCCGTGCTTCGTGCCGGTCTCGTAGACGTACTGCGCGATCGGCGTCGAACCGACGAACGAGATCGACTCGACGTCGGGGCTCGTGAGCAGGCCGTCGACGCTCAGCTTGTCGCCGTTGAGGACGTTGAAGACACCGTCGGGGAGACCGGCCTCGGAGAACTTCTCGGCGAGCCAGATGGCGGCGCTCGGGTCCTTCTCGGACGGCTTCAGCACGACGGTGTTGCCCGCGGCGATCGCGATCGGCAGGAACCACAGCGGCACCATCGCCGGGAAGTTGAAGGGGCTGATGATGCCCACGACGCCGAGCGGCTGCCGGATCGAGTACACGTCGATGCCGGTCGAGACCTGGTCGGAGAACTCGCCCTTGAGCAGGCTCGGGATGTTCGTCGCGAGCTCCACGACCTCCTGCCCACGAGCGATCTCACCCAGCGCGTCGTCGATGACCTTGCCGTGCTCGCTCGTGATGATCTCGGCGAGCTCGCCCTTGTCGCGGTTCAGGATCTCGCGGAACGAGAACAGGATCTGCTGGCGCTTGGTGAGCGACAGGTTGCTCCACGCCGGGAACGCCGCCTTGGCGCTCGCGATGGCGGTCTGGATCTCGTCCTCGTTCGCCAGGGCGACCTGCTTCGTCGCGACGCCCAGGGCCGGGTCGTACACGGGGGCGCTGTTGCCCGACGCGGACTCGACGTGCTTGCCGCCGATCCAGTGGCCGACGGTGGTGGTGGCGGTCTCCGTGGTGGTCATGCGTTGCTTCCTTCGAGTGTGGTGGCTTGTTCGTGCGTGGTGCCGGCGTTCGCGGTGCCGGCGCTCCCGGTGTGGACGAGGCCGGCGGCCACGTCGACCGCGGTGGCGACGTCGCCGTCCGGCGGGTAGAGCAGGGTCCGGCCGACGACCAGGCCGCGCACGCCGGGCAGGGCCAGGGCATCGGCCCACTTGGCGTACGTCTCGAGCGGCTTGCTCGACGGGTCGCCACCGAGCAGGAGCGTCGGCAGCGTCGTCGCCGCCATCACCCGCTCCATGTCGTCGACGACCGGGATCTTGAGCCAGCTGTAGGCGCTGGACTCCCCCAGGCCCGCGGCGATCGCCATCGAGGTGATGACGGCGTCGGCGGTCAGGTCGTTCACGACCCGGCCGTCCTGCCACGCGGACATGAACGGCTCGAGCATGATCGGCAGCTGGAGTGCGGCGGCCTCGCTGACGGCGCGGGCCGTGGCCTCGAGCGTCGGGGCCGTGCCCGCGTCCTCGAGCGCGATGCGCACGAGGAGCTTGGCGAAGTCGAGCCCGGAGTCCTTGATGGCCTGCGCCGAGTACGCGGTGTAGCGATCGTCCATCTCGAACGTCGCGCCGCGCAGCCCGCCGCGGTTCATCGACCCGACGACGACCTTGCCGTCGAGGGCGCCGAGCAGTGCCAGGTCCTCGAGGATGTCGGGCGTCCCGAGCACCCCGTCGACCCCGGGGCGACCGAGCGCCGTGACGAGCCGCTCGAGCAGGTCGTAGCGGTCGGCCATGGCGGACTCGTCGTTCCGGACCGCCAGGGCACCGCGTGCCGGGTGGTCGGCGGCGACGATGAAGAGCTTGCCGTCGTCGGCGAGCAGGGAGCGCTTGTGCCGAGCGTCGAGCACGGACCGCACCAGTTCGGGCTGTCCGGCGCGGATGTCCCGGAGGCGCTGGAAGTCAGCGGGGCTGATCTCAGGCATGGGTCTTCTCCTCGGTGTTGGTCGCACCCGTGCTCGTGTGGTTCGTGCCGTCGGCGGGGTTGCTGGCGATGAACGACTCGATCTCGTCGCTCGTGGGCATCGCCGTCGAGCACTCGAACCGCGTCGCGACGATGGCGCCGGCGGCGTTGCAGAAGGCGAGGATCCGCTCGAGGCCCCAGCCCTGCAGCAGGCCGTGGGTCAGCGCGCCGCCGAAGCCGTCGCCCGAGCCGAGCCCGTTGACGACGTCGATGTGGTGCGGGCGGAACTCGACGAACTCGTCGCGGGTCTTCGCCAGCACGCCCTTGGGGCCCTGCTTGACGATGGCGATCTCGACGCCGCGCTCGAGCAGGGCGTCGGCCGCACGGACCGGATCGGTCTCACCGACGGCGACCTCGCACTCCTCGCGGTTGCCGACGGCGACCGTGGCGTGTTCGAGGGCGACGGCGACCTCGCGCGTCGCGGCCTCGGGGCTCGACCAGAACATCGAGCGGTAGTCCAGGTCCAAGACGGTGTGGTTCTTCGTGCTGTTCTGCGCGGCTGTGCGCGCTTCGTACGCGACGTGGTGTGCCTGCCGACTCGGCTCTTCGCTCAGGCCGGTCACCGTGGTCCAGAAGATCTTCGCGCGCTCGATCTCGTGCAGCGGCAGGGACTTCGCCGTGATCATCAGGTCCGGCGCCTTCGGGGCACGGTAGAAGTACAGCGGGAAGTCGTCCGGCGGGAAGATCTCGCAGAACGCGACGGGGGTGTTCAGCCCCTCGACCGTCTCGACGAAGGCGTTCGCGACGCCGAACTCCGGCAGGGTGCGGGCGATGTACCGGCCGAAGGGGTCGTTGCCGGTGCGGGTGATGACCGCGGCGTCGGCACCGTGGCGCGCTGCGGCGATGGCGACGTTGGTCGCGCTGCCGCCGACGGACTTCGAGAACGTCGTGACGTCTTCGAGTGGGCCGGTCTGCTGCGGGTAGATGTCGACGCTGACGCGTCCCATCGTGATCACGTCGTAGGCGTGGGGAGCGGGGTTCGTCATGCGACGTGGTGGACCTTCCGTGCGGCTTCATCGGCGGACGTTCACGACTGTACACCGTGTTTGCCCTAATGTCATGACATGGTTTTCGAGGCTGGTCCCGCCGGGCGCGTGGCCGCGTCGGTGCGCCGGGAGGCCCGGTGTCGGTGGGTCCTGCCAAGGTCACGACATGCAGATCCTCGCCCTGGTCATCGGTCTCGTGATCGGCATCGCCGTCGGTGCGGTCGTCGCCTGGTCGCTCGCGCGGTCGCGCGCCGGCGTCGACGCCGCCGCGTCGCGCGCGAGCGCCGAGGCACTCCGCACACGGCTCGACGAGGTCCGGCGCGACGCCGAGGAACGCCTCGACGCGCAGGACACCCAGTACCGCCGACAGGTCGACTCCCTCGAACGTCGCGCCGCCGAGCTCGAGCACCTCGTGCAGCGCATGCACGGTGCCGACTCCGCCCGGAACCAGAACGAGTCGAAGGTGCTCTCCGCCCTCAGCCCCGTCGCGCAGACCCTCGACGTCATGCGCACGAAGATCGCCGAGCTCGAGCAGTCCCGCAGCGAGCAGTACGGCGCACTGTCCGCCCAGCTCCGCTCGGCCGCCGAGTCCGAGGAACGCCTGCGCGCCACGGCCGACACCCTGGCCAGCGCCCTGTCGTCGAACAGCACCCGCGGGGTGTGGGGCGAGACACAGCTACGCAACGTGGTCGAGGCAGCCGGGTTGCTCGAGCGGGTCGACTTCGACGTGCAGTCCTCGGTCACCACCTCGGCCGGCACCGCCCGACCCGACATGGTCGTGCACCTGCCCGGCGGCAAGACCATCGCCGTCGACGCCAAGGTGCCGTTCAGCGCCTACCTGCAGGCCGTCGAGATCCCGGCGACCGCCACCGGTGCCGAGGGGGCTCGGCGCGAGGCGCTCATCGGGCAACACATCAAGGCGCTCCGCGCGCACGTCGACGCCCTGGCCGCGCGCGAGTACTGGACCGGGTACGACGCCTCCCCCGAGCTCACCGTCGCCTTCATCCCGTCCGAGTCGCTCATCTCGAGCGCCCTCGCCGCCGACCCCGGCCTGCTCGACCACGCCTTCCGCAAGCGCATCGCCCTCGCCTCGCCCGTGACCCTGTGGTCCGTGCTGAAGACCGTGGCGTTCTCGTGGCAGCAGGACGTCGTCTCGCAAGAGGCGCACGAGCTCTTCCGGGTCTCGCGCGAACTCTACGGCCGACTGTCCACGATGGCGGGGCACGTCGACAAGCTCGGGCGTTCCATTCGGGGCTCCGTCGTCGACTACAACCGGTTCGTGGGGTCGCTCGAGCGGCAGGTGCTGCCGAGTGCACGGCGGTTGTCGCTGCTCGACGAGTCGAAGGTGATCGCGGACCCGGCGTCGATCGAGGACGAGCCGCGGCTGCTCACGGCGCCGGAGCTCGTCGGCGCCGTCGACGAGGACTGAGCCGCTCGCTACGATCGATCGTCATGGGGGGAGCACTGCAGAACCATCCCGGCGACCGCGAGTTCCCGGTCCGTCCACGCTGGCGGCACCGGGCGATGGTCGCCAAGGCGCGGAAGCAGACCGGGCGACGACGGGACCGCGCCGCAGCGTGGATCATCATGGCGATCGCGATCGTCGCGTTCTTCGTCGCCCTCGTCGCCGCCACAGCCGGTCCGTACGACGTCCGGGCGCACTTCGGGTACGGCATCCAGGCGGTGTGGCGCTGCTTCCTGATCGCCGTCGTCGTGTGGTTCGTGCTGACCTTCATCACCTCGCTCCGTGACATCGGGCTGCCGGTGCGGGAACAGCGGCGGTACCGGGAGCGCACCGGTGCCCGCGAGCTGCCCGTCCGCCGACTGCAGCAGCTGGCCCTCGCCTCGTTCGGCGACTTCCACGACGGATGGTGGCCGGCGTCGCTCGCCCCGTACGGTTCGCGGGTGGAGCTCGGCGGCGAGTACCTGCAGGACACCACGCCGTCGCCCTTCGTGACCATCCCCCTGCCCCCGCTGACGTTCCTGCGCCGCGAACTCGACGAGACCTACAAGATCGCCAGCGGGCGGGACGCACAGGCCTTCGCCGTCGACCTGCTCGGCCCGAAGAGCGTGTCGTGGCAGTTCCTCGCGTTGAGCCGATCCGCCGAGGGTGAGACCCGGCTCACCCGGCTGTCCTCACTGCTCGGCACCGACCCGTGGGCAGGGTCGAGCCTGCTCGAACGCCGAGCGGACCGCCCGCCGAAACTGCTCTGGTCGATGGACGTCAAGAACGCGGTCACCGCCGTCAGAGGTGCGTACGCCGCCGGGCTCCTGAGCGAGGACGATGCCTGGTCGTCGATCGACCTGGTCTCCGATGTCGCCTTCATCCTGTTCGACTCGTGGGACGACTACTTCGACAACCTGCGGGCCGCGTACGCCCTGGTCTACGACGAGCTCAAGACGGTGCAGGAGTTCGATGCCGGGCGGCGTGAGCTCTTCGCCTCGAACTGGCCGGTCACGCGGTTGCGGTGGCAGGGGTCGCCGGGGGCGCTGCTGCCCCGAACCGTCAGCGACCCACTGTG
The DNA here is from genome assembly GCF_902706105.1 of Curtobacterium sp. 18060. Lineage (NCBI taxonomy): Bacteria > Bacillati > Actinomycetota > Actinomycetes > Micrococcales > Microbacteriaceae > Curtobacterium > Curtobacterium sp. 18060. The sequence continues at coordinate 119,362 of NZ_CACSJV010000005.1, forward strand.
GGCGGACGAGGACGACGCGTCGGTCTCCTGAACGCGACCGTGTCCTCCTCGGGGCGACGGCTCATGCGTCGGAGTACCCGGGGAGCGCGCGGACGGCCTCGGCGTTGCGGGCCCACACATGTTCTTTCGCAACGAGAAGGCCATCGGTCATTCTGCCTGGTCAGCTGACGAATCAGATGAGGGGGTTACCCTCGAGGACCTTCTTCGGTAACGCTTCCCGATCACCAAAATCCGGCGTGTTCGCCCAGTTCGGCTCGACGTCAACTCCGTGGAACTGCTCCAGGTATTTTGTCTGTTTGGAGTGATCGATCCGCGTGCGCTGCCCCTTGCCGTTCGGAGACAGGAGCAATTGATTGGAGAACAGGGGCTTGTTGGCCAGTGCACGTTCCTTCGGTCTGAAGTCATCAGGTTCGGGAAAGATCTTGTAGATCACTTCGCTGAGGAACAGCCGTCCGCCCCACCGGTTCGAATACGTGGCAAGGGTCACATTGCGATTGTTTGCGTCCCAAACGAACACTTGGAAAGCTGGCCCGTCGATGGCAATGCCGCCCCGAGGCGTGACCTCCATGGTCCAGGACGGTACAGCGGATCTGGGATCGATTTCAAAGCCGCCGTCGTCCCGCCTGACGAAGGTGCCGACGCTCGGTTCGGCGGGGACCACAGTGAACCAGTCCATCTGGTCATCCTGATGCTGGTGCCAACGCCCGCGACACTCTTGCTCGCTCAGGAATCCTCTCGGATCCGGTGTTCGGGTGAAGTGATTCCACCTCTGCATGTAGAGGTATCCGTGCTCGATCACGGGTTCTTCAATCGTCCTCGAGTTCTCGGCTCTACCGAATCTGAACATCAATCACCCCCGGCATTGAAAGAAGCACCGCGCCAACGTGCGTCAGCCAGTGCGGGGGGAAAGTTTCTGGGCACATATCGAGCGCCGACGCGATCCACGCTCTCGTCGAGCCGTACTTCAGTCAATTGAATGCCTCTAGATCATTCACGCCGTCTGCCTCCGCTCGAGCTTAGCCGCACGATCGAGCACCTTGATCAACGGCTTCGGCGCCAGGAACGCTCGTGCCAGCCCTTGAGCGGTGAAGCCGTCTGCACCGACCAATCTGGCCTTCGCTCCAGCACTCAGCATTGCACTGGCGCCAGCCACCGCGTCGTCCACGGAGACCGGATGTGGGTTCGATCGATTCGGTCGCACGGGGAGAGAACGTCGTACGAGCAGTCGGAGCGGAGTCTCTCCAGCCACGGCAGAGTTGAGCAGAGCCGCATCGGCACGAATTGCTGACTGGATGTCGATGAGGGACCCATGCGTAGCGGCCTCGAACACGACCGATACGCCCGCCTCATCATCCTCGAACACCCGATCCTGCTGCAGCATGGTGATGAGCCCGGCGGGTGCGTCCCCCAAGATTCGGGCATAGCTCAGTGGGGTCGCACCAAGGTCGTTGACATGGCACGGATCAGCGCCGACGTCGAGCAAGACGGCGACCGGATCAAGTCCGCCGTCGCCTGAGTTCGTCACTGCGAGCTGCAGCGGCGTCGTCCCCCAATGGTCCGGCGAGTCCACCTCCACCCCGAGGTCCAGGAGTGCTCGCATCGCATGCACCGCACCGGTCTGAGCCGCGAAGTGGAGGGGCGTGAGGGCGTCGGCATTGGCGCGTGATGCTGAGGACACTTCGAAGCCTTCCGACGCGATCCTCGTGATCGCCTGCGGATCGTCCGCGACGATCGCATCCCAGAACGCAGAACTGTCCATCGCCGTGCTCATCGGATGATGCTATCCAGGACGTCCACGCCACCCGACTGCAAGCCCAGCTGGTCGGATCTGCGCTTCTTCCGAGCAGTCTCACGTCTGATGAGACGAGACTGCTGTCGCCCCCCCTCGCACTCGGGGGAGACTGAGAGATCGATCCGTTCGACGAGTGACCGTCTCGAGCGCATCGCCCCAGCAATGCAGGAGCCCCGCTACTCGCGCGGCTGAGTCAGGCGCGTCATTCCGCCGAGATGTACCGCGCGGGAACGAGCAAGGCGAGGGTCACCCGGTCGTGGCCCTCCGAGAACTCCACGCCCTCCAGGTGCGCTCGAGCTGCATCGATTCGCAACAGGACGGGAGCGGTGGACTTGCGCCGCCCCGCCTGCATCGCCAGCTCGCGATCGGTCGTCAGATGCGCGTACTGGCGCCCCATCGGCAAGAGCCCGTCGCGCAGGATCGACTCAGCCGCAGCGAGGGAAGTTGCGTGCCAGAGCACCGGCTGCGGAACGATCGACGGCTTCACGATGCGCTCGTCCGTCGAGTGCCCGTACTGAGCACGGATCCGGTCGCCTTCGACGGCGAAGCGCTGCTTATCGGACTCGGCGACCACTCGGCGCAGATCTTCCAACGATGCCTGAATGCCCGACCGCTCCAAAGCGTCGGCAAGATCTGCGAGCGGGACGCTCCCGTCGGCACCGAGTTCCAGCCCGTACGCACCCGGTTCGTGCCGCAACGCGTGCGACATCGCCTTGCTGATCGACGTGTCCCTACGAGGCATGTCTCAGTCCTCTTCCTGCTCCGCGAGCCACGCTGCTCGATGCTCCTCCATCTCCTCCCACCAGACGTCGAAGGACGTCCACTGCCCCCGGTACTCCGTCCCAGGCGAAGCAAACGTATGGATGATCAGCACGGGAGGGTCGCCCGAATGGTCGCCACCGTCAAAGCAGAACACATCGTCAGTGTCCTGGTGCTTTGCGAAGGGTACGAGGGAACGGGCCGGATACTGCTCCCCAACGATGTCAACCCAGTTCTTTGTCTGGTTCTCGTACTCAGACGTCCACATGAAGGGATCAATGTCGGGAAGCGGGTCTTGTGCAAGGGCGCGTTGGAAGCGCTCGGGGTACTGAAATCCCTCGGGCGCAATCAAGCGCGCCTCGACTTGCCGTTCCTCGACGGTTGTTAGTCGATGTTCCCTCACTGTGGTCCTCCGGTGAGCTTCGGGGGTCGTGAGACCCATCTGGATTCGCTTTCAACCAATTCGCGCCTTGCGACTTTATCCGACCCTCAGCGCCCCCAGCGTTCTGGGCTCGGCGTGGCCACGCCTCGTGAAGCATTCAACCTCTTTTGCCGTCAACGATTGATGAGGTTCGTGTACTCGGCCCCTGCACCGGAAAATCAGTGTGAGACTTGGCAGATCGTCGGATCAATTCAGATTGGCGCTTGATCAGTTCCCGCCTTGCCCTGCTACCCGACCAACGGTCAACGGAATCCCGAGCAATCGCAAAGAGTTCCAGCTAAGAACTCTGCGGGTGGACCCTCGACCGTCACCTCGTTCTCCTCCGCTCGAGCCGGAACTGGCTTCACCGAGACCGACTGATGACCCGCTGGCCCCGTTCCTCTATTTGTGATTCAACCGATGTGTTCGTTTGAAGAGCAAAACAGGCACTGCCGTCTTTTGGTACAACAAAGGGGCCATTTCCGGCTAGGCTAAACAATGGGTTTTGTGTCTCGTAATACTCTCGACTGTTGTACAGAACGATCCACCAATCGTCGGTCTCGATCCACCCCCTATCCCAACTAAGGTCTTCGTCAGCGCGCACTTCCTTCGCAAATTCGTCCTGAGCATCCTTCAGAGTTCGCATGCAAGATCACCGTGTCTTGAGTAGGAAGAGTTGATCGAAGTTCTCCAACTTGGCAAACGTTCCTGACTGTCCGTCGAGAAACGCAACGCCATTCCGATCATGCTGGCCGACTGGATCGGTACCCGCCCTGGTCCCAAAGACAACGCCACGAGCCCCCTCACCAGAGGAGTTCCACTTCCACTCGTGTAGCTGGGGCAGGCACGTCATTCTGCGCTGTCGCACTGTCCGGCCTCGAGCAACCCACCGCACGCCAGAGCAAAGCGCAGCACACGGTCAGTGACGCGTCGGTGAACGGCGGCATCTAGCGATGACGCCACCGGCGTCGAGCCGTCTGGTAGGCCATTTCAGATGTGGTCCGGAGGGTCCCTCCTCTTACAGGAGATCGAGCGGCAGGAAGGGCGATTTCATCTCAACGAGGTGCATGTCGGTCGCTTTCGCGATCGCCGGCAGTTCCAGCGCCCAATACCCGACGAATCCCGCACCGTAGCTGTCGCCCGGGGCGACTGCTTCCAGCGACCCCATCCAATCCATCGGTTTCATCCGTGATGGCCAGTCCGCGAGATACGTCTCGATGGCATGGCTGGCTTCGACTGGCTGCTCGAGCGCCGTGAGCAGGGGCCGCGCGAACCTCGGCGTCGAATGCTTGTTCTGATCCCAGGAGTGCTGAAGTCCGGTCGCAGACGCAAGCGCCGAGAACAGCGGGTCCGCCCCCTGCCGAACCACCGTCTCGAGGACCGTCCGCGCATGAGTCGTCCGGCCACAGCCCATCGTGATGCCGAGAAGCCGCAGCACACTGATGTAGTACTCGTTTCCGTCGCCGAGGCTGGGCGACGGCTTCTGGTCGGAGGACGCTAGGTCGACCCACGTGCAGTACGCATCCGCCACCGATTCAGCGACATCTCCGATGACGTCCAGGCCGACGCCCGCGGAGTACTGCGCGGCCAGGTAGCGGAGGCCCATGTGCCACTCGCCACGAACGGCGCTCAAGCGCTTCGTGGGATCGGTTGCTCGCTGCGCGGCAGCCTTGCGTCCTTCCCAATTGGTCGAGGTCACCTCGATGGCGCTTTGCCAGTATCGCGCATCGAACTCGGCGGCCCGCTGCCGGAGTGCAGTCTTGCGCCGGAAAAGCGGCATCAGGGGATCACCTTTCCACCCGTATCGACCATGAATCGTGTTGAACCTCCATCATGTCCGACGACGACGACACTTCGGGGGAGCTTCCCCTCGTCGAGCAGCTTCTGGACCGCGTCGAAGTGGCGCTCGTCCACGGCTCGTTCCAAACGAGTCAAGGCATCCCGCCCTGCTGGAGAGTCGATCCACTGATCACTCAGCTGACGCCCGCTCAGTTTCGTGTTCTTCAACAGGCTGTTCGGAGCAGCATCATCGTGCTTCGAGAACTTCGCCTCGCCGATCTCGTACTCGCCGGTCTTCTTGTTGAAGTAGACACCGTCGAGCCCGTTGGCACTGGTGCTGCCCTTCGTGTCGATCCGGTCGAAGCCGGAGCGAGCGTAGAGGTCGTGCATCTGCTGCTCTCCGAAGGCAGCCTTCTCGTCCTTGGTCGCGGTCCGTGCCAGGGTCCGCCCGTTCGGGTTGACCCTGACGCCGAGGGGCAGTTCGACCCGACGCCCGAACGGAACGGCAGACTTGGCCTTCCCGATGACCGATCTTCCCGCGGCGAGGACCCGGCCGCCTGCGCGAGAGATCCCACCCATGCCTCTCGCGTACTTGCCCAAACTCGCCAACCGCCCCAGTGCGCCGGCTGCGGGGACGCAGTCGAGCAGGGAGAACGCGAGGTCCCACCCGTCGGCTTCGCCCTTGCTCATCTTGTACAACGTGTCCGCCAACACCACGAGCGCGATCGCCGCGATGATCAACGTCCACGGCCCCGGGATGATCATCGCGATGATCCCACCCACCGCGACGACGACCTTCGCCACCGACACGATGGTCTCCCATGCCTCGGACCCGAAGATCTTGTCCCACGTGGACTGCTTCCCCAGCCCCGCGTCAGCCGCTTCACCGATCTTCGTCGCGGTCCGCTGCTCCGCGTCCTGCCAGTCACCCTTCGCATCCGCCACGAGCCGCTTCGCCGCGTCGATCCGGGACTGCGCCGCCGCGATGTCGCCCTGCGCGGACGACACGGACCCCTGCGCGACGGAGGCGTTGTCGGACGCCGCCCGCAACTGCGCCGGCGACGGCACGTCCACCCCCTCGGGCACCTCGGAGCCAGCCGGGTACTTCTCCGCGACCTTCGACAGGTCGGACGACGCCGACTGGTAGTGCGACAGGTTCGACTGCGCATCGGAGAGCCGGTCCTGCGCCGCGGCGAGGTCCCCGGTGGCGTCCTTCGCATCCGCCAACGCACCATCGGCCCGGTACTGGGTGTCATCGACCGTGTCAGCCCACCCCGACAACGCCGTCGCGGCGAGCTCGTACGAATCGACGAGCTTGGTCAAGTCCGACGGGGTGTCCTCGATCGCGTCGACGAACACATCAGCGGCCTCACCCTCCCAGTCGGTCAGCCACCCGGACCCCTTCACCGACTGCAACCGCGTCGAGGCGTCATCGGCCGCGTCGGAGATGCGCTGGTACTCCCGCGCCATCATCCGCAACGTCGACGGATCACCCTTGACCGGATCATCACCCTGATCGACAACGTCCCACCCCGACGGTCGCCCCATCATTCCTCCCCAGGTCCGATCTCTCGCGCCGTTGTCCACAAGCGCGCGAGTGTGACCATATCAGGGGGCAGCGACGGGGACGAGTGCCACCGACGCGGCCGCGTCAGAGGGCTGCGCGGATGGCACCGAGGTCGGGGAACCCTCGGAGCCGGTACCGGGCGGGGCGGACGTCGAGCTCGTCGATCAGGTCGGTCGCCAACTCCCGGAGCCGACCGAAGGGCACGGGCTGCGTCTGGCCGTCGAGTGTGACGAGCACCACGGTGTCGACCGCGGCGACGATCGTCTCGACGTCCTGGGTCCACGACGAGTACGAGAAGGCCGGGGAGTCCTCGGCGAGCCGCGCAACCGACACCGCAGCGACGTGCACTTCCTCGCCCCGGCGATCGAACGATGCCTGGAGGTCGTCCTGCTGCAGGTTCGCGACCGTCGACGTCCACAGCGCTCGGATCGTCCGCAGTTCCCCGTCGAGCGACGGGTGCTCGAACCGCACCCACCCGTCACCGCGCAGCACCATGGGCGGTCCGCTCAGGACCTCGCCCTCGTCGTCGGCCAGGATCTGCTGGGCGACACCGGCCGCGACCTGGAGCCCGTCCTCGTCCTGGTCGCCGGTGACGATGAACGTCGTCGGCGCGACCGGGAAGACCACTGCGCTGCCGCGGAACTCGATGCCCAGGAACGCCTGCGGTGCGAGTACGAGCACCACGGCGAGGTCGGGGTCCTGGATGACGATCGTTCCGGGCTGGATCACCGCGACGTCGCCTCCGGCCTGCTCCTGCGCGGCGGCGACGGCTGCACGCAGGACGTCGTCGTCCGCCCAGCCCATCTCGGCGAGCGCCGGCGCGGTGAGGATCGCACCGTCCTCGTCCGCCAGGATCACGCCGAGGTCGGGCGCCACCGGCACGACGTGCGGCAGCCGGTCGGCCGTGCCGTCCGCCTCCGCGTGCAGCGTGCGGATGCCCGCGGTGTCCAGTCCGACGATCCGTGCCGTTGTCGCAGTCATGCGTCGAGCCTACGCAAGGGCTCGTACAACGGGGCGCCGCCGGAAGACCGGCGACGCCCCGAAGCGGCGGACGATCGTCCGGCCTAGAACCACTTCTCCGCGCGGTGGTCCGCCTGGATGCGACGGATGGTGTTCGAGCGCGACCGCAGCACGAGCGAGTCGGTGTGGATGACGCCGCGCGAGCGACGGACACCGTCGACCAGGACACCGTCGGTGACGCCGGTGGCGACGAAGAACGTGTTGTCACCCGTGACCAGGTCGTCCTGGTCGAGGACCTTGTCCAGGTCGTGGCCGGCGGCGATGGCGCGCTCGCGCTCCTCGTCGTCCTTGGGCTGGAGCTTGCCGAGGATCACGCCGCCGAGCGCCTTGATCGCGCACGCCGTGATGATGCCCTCGGGGGTGCCACCGACGCCGACGCACATGTCGATCGTCGAGCCGGGCAGCGCGGCGGCGATGCCACCGGCGACGTCACCGTCGAGCAGCAGTCGCGTGCCTGCACCGGTCGCACGGATCGCACGGATCAACTCGTCGTGACGGGGACGGTCGAGCACGGCCACGACCATGTCCTCGAGGTCCTTGCCCTTGGCCTTCGCCAGCGCGCGGATGTTCTCACCGATCGGCTTCTCGAGGTCCAGGACACCGCGGCCCTCGGGCCCGGCGGCGATCTTGTCCATGTAGAACACGGCGGAGGGGTCGTACATCGAACCGCGGTCCGAGACGGCCATGACGGAGATGGCGTTCTGGCGGCCGGCGGCGGTGAGCGAGGTGCCGTCGATCGGGTCGACCGCGATGTCGCAGGCCGGGCCGTGGCCGTTGCCGACGTGCTCGCCGTTGTAGAGCATCGGGGCGTTGTCCTTCTCGCCCTCACCGATGACGACGACGCCGTCGAAGTTCACCGTGCCGAGGAACTTGCGCATCGCGTCGACCGCGGCGCCGTCGGCGAGGTTCTTCTCACCGCGCCCGACCCACGGCTGCGCACGGATCGCGGCGGCCTCCGTCGCACGCACGAGCTCGAGGGCCAGGTTGCGGTCGGGCTGGAGGAACAGGGAGCCGGTTTCCGGAGAGGGAGTCACGACCCAAGCTTACCGACCGCCGTCGAGTCACACTCCAGTCCGGCTGACTACGATCGGCGGGGACATCACCGAAGTCGAAGGAGATCCACGTGCCCATCGCAACGCCGGAACAGTACGCCGAGATGATCGAACGCGCGAAGGCGGGCAAGTTCGCGTACCCCGCGGTCAACGTGTCCTCGTCGCAGACCATCAACGCGGTCCTCCAGGGCCTGCAGGAGTCCGGTTCGGACGGCATCCTCCAGGTCACGACGGGCGGTGCCGACTACTTCGCCGGCCAGACGATCAAGAACCGTGCCGCCGGTGCCCTCGCGATGGCGAAGTTCGCCCACGAGGTCGCGAAGAACTACGACATCACGGTCGCGCTGCACACCGACCACTGCCCGAAGGACGCCCTCGACGGCTTCGTCCTGCCGCTCATCGCAGCGAGCGAGGAAGAGGTCCGCGCCGGGCGCAACCCGATCTTCCAGTCGCACATGTGGGACGGCTCGGCCGTGCCGCTCGACGAGAACATCGAGATCGCGAAGACCATGCTCGAGAAGACGCGGAACATCAACGCGATCCTCGAGGTCGAGATCGGTGTCGTCGGCGGCGAAGAGGACGGCGTCGAGCACGAGGGCACGAACGACGCCCTGTACACGACCCCGAACGACGTCGAGAAGGTCGTCGACGCGCTCGGCCTGGGCGACAAGGGTCGCTGGATCGCCGCGCTCACCTTCGGCAACGTGCACGGCGTCTACAAGCCGGGCAACGTCAAGCTCCGCCCCGAGCTCCTCGGCGAGATCCAGGCCTCGGTCGCGGCCAAGCACGGCACCGGCGAGAACCCCCTCGACCTCGTCTTCCACGGCGGCTCCGGCTCGACCGACGACGAGATCCACGAGGCCGTCCGCAACGGCGTCATCAAGATGAACATCGACACGGACACGCAGTACGCGTTCACCCGATCGATCGCGGACTCGATGTTCCGGAACTACGAGGGTGTCCTGAAGATCGACGGCGAGGTCGGCAACAAGAAGCAGTACGACCCCCGCGCCTGGGGCAAGGTCGCCGAGTCCGCCATGGCGGCTCGCGTGGGCGAGGCCGCGAAGGTGCTCGGCTCCGCCGGTCACACCAAGGGCTGACACCGGGAGCAACTGCCAGGAGGAACGGGGCGCGTCCGACGGACGTGCCCCGTTCTGCGTCCGGCCGCCTCCACCGCATGCCACGATGGGCAGGTGACCGTCGACGCCATCGCCTCCGAGTTCGCCCAGTTCGTCACCGAGTCGCCCACCGCGTTCCACGCGGCAGCGGCCGCCCGTGACCGCCTCGTCGCAGCCGGGTTCACCGAGCTGTCCGAGCTCGACGCGTGGCCGACCGAACCCGGCGCGTACGTCGTGGTCCGCGACGGTGCGGTCATCGCGTGGCGCCTGCCGGAGGGTGCAACGGCGACGACCCCGTTCCGGATCCTCGGCGCCCACACCGACTCCCCCGGGTTCCGGATCAAGCCGAACCCCGGAGTCCGCACCGGCGGGTGGGAGCAGCTGAACGTCGAGGTCTACGGCGGCGCGCTCCTGTCGACGTGGTTCGACCGCGACCTGCGCATCGCCGGCCGGGTCGTCGACGCCGACGGCAGCGTGCGGCTCGTCAGCACCGACGCGGTCGCCCGCATCCCGAACCTCGCGATCCACCTCGACCGCGGGGTGAACGACGGCAAGGAGATCGACCGCCAACGCCACACGCTGCCGATCGTCGGCGTGGACGGCGACGCCGGAGGGACCTCGGTCGTGGAGTGGCTGCGCGCTCGCCTCGGAGACGATGCAGTCTCGTGGGACCTCTTCCTCGCCGACACCCAGGCCCCCGCCCGCATCGGCATCGAGCGCGAGTTCCTGGCGTCGGGCCGGATGGACAACCTGACGAGCGTGCACGCCGGGCTCCGCGGCATCGTGGACGCCCCGGTCGACGGCGACCACATCCCCGTGTTCGCGGCGTTCGACCACGAAGAGATCGGTTCCTCGACCCCGTCCGGTGCCGGTGGCCCGTTCCTCGAGGACGTCCTCGGCCGCGTGCAGGAGGGTCTCGGCGCCACCCGCTCCGAGGCCGCCCGGGCGTTCCGCGCCTCGTGGCTGCTGTCGAGCGACGCCGGGCACCTGGTGCACCCGAACCAGCCGGAGAAGCACGACCCGACGAACCGTCCACGCCCCGGTGCCGGTCCGCTGCTGAAGATCAGCGCGAACCAGCGCTACATGACCGAGGCCAAGGGCGAGGCCGTCTGGGCCGCCGCGTGCGACACCGCCGGGGTGCCGTGGCAGCCGTTCGTCAACGTCAACACGATCCCCGGTGGCTCGACCATCGGCCCGATCGCGGCGACCCGGCTCGGGATCCCGACGATCGACATCGGCGTCGGGCTGCTGTCGATGCACTCGATCCGCGAGCTCGTGCACGTCGAGGACCTGGCGTCACTCCACGGCGCCGTCGCGGCGTTCCTGGCAGGCTGAGCCCTGGCCGGCTGAGCCCGCCCGGCTGAGCCCCGCCCGGCGTCTGCGGGCTGGGGTGGTCGCGACTCCCCGCGCGCGCAGGACCGAGCGGTCACGAACCGTCGGGAGCGCCGGCGCCGGACGACACTTCGTGACCGCTCGACGGCGGGCATGCGGCGTGTTGCGACCACTCGACGCGCGGATGCCAGCGCCGCGACCAGCCTGGCGGTCAGACGGTCAGGCGCCGGCCTGGCGCATCATGAACTCGACGAACTGCGGGTCCTGGAACACCACGACGACGAACGCGATGGTGCTCACGAACGTGGCCACGACCGCGCCGACGATCGGCACCCAGAACGTGCGCTTGCGTGCCCGGAGCCGGCGGATCGACCACCACGCCACGAGCGCGAAGACCACGACGTTCGTGATCGCCCCGATGATCGCGGCACCGCTCAGTGCACTCGGGTCGTTCAGCGCTGTGTACTGCGTCTCGAGGGTCCGACGCACCGTCGACGCGACGTTGGTCACCGCGAGGGACTGCACCACGGAGATGAGTCCGAAGGCGAGCAGCCCGACCGTCAGGACGAAGTCGGCGGGCGTGCGGCCGAACCGGCTCGTCGACGCGGACCGCTGCGACCCGCCCGTGGTCGGGTCGCCGGATGCGCCGGGTCGGCCTGGAGGCACGGCGCCGGTCGGCGCACCGGCACCGGACCGGTACGCGGTCGCGCCGTCCTGCCCGGCCTGGCTCGCCGCCTGCTGGCGGCGGTCGCGCTCCTGCTGCTCGCGCTCCTGACGTTCCTGTTCGACCAGGACCGGGTTGACCCATCCCTCGGGCGCGTACTCGCCGTACGCGGGGGCGGGTCGGCCGTGGACCCGGCCGCTGACGGCACCGGCGGCCGTCGTCGGGGACGTGCCCCGGGCCTCCTGGCCGGCTGCCGCCGTGTCGTCGACGTGACCCGGCTCGCGCTGCGGCACCGAGCCCCAGCCGTCCGCGCCGCTCATGCCCGACGCCCGCCGAGCGCGCGCGTCGGGTTGCCCGACGCGTCGGTGCGGAGCTCCTTGGGGAGCGAGAACATCAGGTCTTCGTGTGCGGTCACGACTTCTTCCACGGCGCCGTACCCGGCGTCGGCGAGTTGTTCGAGGACCTCGGCGACGAGCTCTTCGGGGACGGACGCGCCGCTCGTGACGCCGACGGTGGCGACGCCGTCGAGCCACTCCTGGCGGATCTCCTCCGCGTAGTCGACGCGGTGCGCGGACTTCGCCCCGTGCTCCAGGGCGACCTCGACCAGACGGACGCTGTTCGACGAGTTCGCGGAGCCGACGACGATCACCAGGTCGGTGCCCTGGGCGACCTTCTTGATCGCGACCTGGCGGTTCTGGGTGGCGTAGCAGATGTCGTCGGACGGCGGATCCTGGATGGTCGGGTACTTCTCGCGCAGCAGGCGGACGGTCTCCATCGTCTCGTCGACGCTCAGCGTGGTCTGCGACAACCAGACGAGGTTGTCGGGATCGGGGACGTCGAGCGCGGCGACGTCGTCCGGGCCGTTGACCAGGATCGTGCGGTCGGGGGCGTGGCCCATCGTGCCCTCGACCTCTTCGTGGCCGGTGTGCCCGATCAGGATGATGGTCCGCTCGGCCTTGGCGAACCGGGTGGCCTCGCGGTGGACCTTGGTGACCAGGGGGCAGGTGGCGTCGATGGCATGCAGGTCGCGGTCGGCGGCACCGGCGACGACGGCGGGTGAGACGCCGTGGGCGCTGAAGACGACGTGCGAACCGCGCGGGACCTCGGCGACGTCGTCGACGAACACCGCACCGCGCTGCTCGAGGGTCGACACGACGTGGACGTTGTGGACGATCTGCTTGCGGACGTAGACGGGCTCGCCGTACTGCTCGAGCGCCTTCTCGACCGCCACCACCGCCCGGTCCACCCCGGCGCAGTAGCCACGGGGTGCCGCGAGCAGCACCTTCTTCGGACCGGCGACCGGCTCGTCACGCAGTCGCCCACGCGCCGCGTGCACACGCGGTGGGGCGAGCGGGACCGTGTGGCCGTTGGTGATCGTCACGTCCCCGATGATAGGTGAGCGGGACGCACGCGACCTGGGCGCGAGCGCCGGCTGTGGAGAACCCGCCGCTCGCCCGCTGTCACCGGTGTCGGGCACGATGGACGTCCCGCACGAGAAGGAGCGACATGGCGATCGAACAAGGCCCGCCGACGGCCGACAACCCGTGGCCGGTCGCGCTCCTCGGCGCGAAGCTCCGCGACTGGATCGACCGGCTCGGCACCGCGTGGATCGAGGGCGAGATCACGCAGTGGAACGTCGCCGGCGGCAACGTGTACGGCAAGCTCAAGGACGTCGAGGTCGATGCGACGGTCTCGTTCTCGATCTGGTCGAGCGTGCGGTCCAGGGTGCCGGCGGACATCAAGCAGGGCGACCGGGTCGTCGCAGCGGTCAAGCCGAACTACTGGGTCAAGGGCGGCTCGCTGACCATGCAGGTCGTCGAGATGAAGCACGTCGGCCTCGGTGACCTGCTCGAACGGCTCGAACGCCTGCGCCGGACCCTGGGCGAAGAGGGGCTGTTCGACCCCGCTCGCAAGAAGCGACTGCCGTTCCTGCCGCACCGCATCGGCCTGATCACCGGCAAGGACTCCGACGCCGAGAAGGACGTCAAGCGCAACGCGCAGCTCCGGTGGCCGCAGGTCGAGTTCCGCACCGTCCACACCGCGGTGCAGGGCGAGCGGACCGTGGGCGAGGTCACGGCGGCGATCCTCGAGCTCGACGCCGACCCGACGGTCGACGTCATCATCATCGCGCGCGGTGGCGGCGACTTCCAGAACCTGCTCGGCTTCAGCGACGAAGGTCTCGTGCGCGCAGCAGCAGCGGCGAGCACCCCGATCGTGTCGGCCATCGGGCACGAGGCCGACCGTCCCATCCTCGACGAGGTCGCGGACCTCCGCGCCTCGACCCCCACCGACGCCGCCAAGCGCGTCGTGCCCGACGTCGCGGAAGAGCTCGCGAACGTCCGGCAGGCCCGCGCGCGCATCGGCCTGCGGCTGTCGCAGACGCTCGCGGTCGAGGCCGACCGGATCGCCGCACTCCGGTCGCGCCCGGCGCTCGCGTCGACGGCGTGGCTCGTCGACACCCGTGCGGAAGAGGTCGCTCGTGACCTCTCTCGGTCGCGGGAGCTGCTCGACCGTCGGCTCGAGCGGGGCCACTCCGAGGTCGGGCACCTGACCGCCAGGCTCCGTGCGCTGTCGCCGCGCGACACCCTGCGCCGCGGCTACGCGATCGTGCAGCGGGCCGACGGCGGCGTGGTGCGGTCGTCCGACGACCTGACCGGGCAGACGCCGGTGCACGTCACGCTCGGCGCGGGGACGGCGACCGGAACGCTGGAGCCCGACGGGCCGGGTCCGGACGGGTCGGGCTCGGGGTCGGCTGCCTGACGCGTCGGGGTCGCCGACGGCCTGGTCACCAGCCGCGGTCGCGCAGCCAGGTCGTCGCCAGCGTGCTCCACGCCTCGGCCGGCCCGAGGCCCTCGGCGAGCCCGATGCCGTGCACCCCGCGCTCGAACACGTGCAGGTCGAACGGCACCCCGTGCCGCGCCAGCGCGTGTGCGTAGGACAGCGAGTGCGTCACCGGCACGTGCTCGTCCTCGGCCGTGTGCCACAGGAAGGTCGGCGGAGTCCGGTCGTCGACGAGCAGGTCCGCGTCCACCGCGGACCGCTCGCGGACGCTCGCGCCCGGTCCGAGCAGGTTGTCGGCGCTGCCGACGTGCGGGTGGTCCGTCATCGACGTCACCGGGTAGCAGAGCACCGTCAGGTCGGGCCGGTCGTCGACGTCCGACACGGCGCGCTCGGCCGGCGTCGGTGCGTTCGACACGAGGGCCGCCAGGTGCCCGCCTGCCGACGAACCGATCACGACGATCCGCGGATCGGACGGGAGGCCCGCCCAGCGTCCGGCACGCAGGTCACGGACGAGCGCTCGGGTCGCCACCACGGCGTCCGGGTGGCGGTGCGGGGCGAGCGGGTACGCGAACACGACCGCGTCGATGCCGATCCCGTTCAGCCAGCGGGCGTACCCCTCCCCCTCGTGCGGGGCGTGCATGCCGTACCCACCCCCGGGCAGGACGACCGCGAGCGAGGGGCGGCCCGGCAGCCCGTCGCGCCCAGCGCTCGGTCCGTCCGGTGCCGGGTACCAGTCCACGCCCTCGGGGAGATCTGTCATGGCGCGACCCTACCGGCCGGTGTTCTCCCCAGGCGCAGCGGGCACGTCGGTCAGTCGGTGGACCCTCGGTAGGATCGAGTCGTGCCATCCCAGCAGGAACCCGAGCAGACCGACGTCCAGTCGCTGAGCTACGAAGCAGCCCGCGACGAACTCGTGCGTGTCGTGAGCGAGCTCGAACAGGGCTCCGCGACCCTCGAGCGCTCGCTGTCGCTCTGGGAGCGCGGCGAGGCCCTGGCCGCCCGCTGCGAAGAGTGGCTCGTCGGCGCTCGCGCCCGGCTCGACGCGGCCCGCGCGGCCAGCAGCGCCGAGGACGGCTCCGCCCGATGACCGACGCGAACGGTCGCCCGATCGTCGCCGAGCTCGGCCGACCCGAGACGGCAGAGGAGACCTGGGCACGCAAGGACGCTGCACGGACCGCTCGCCGCCAGCACCAGACGGCCTTCAACCTCGTGATCGCGCTCATCGCGTCGCTCGGCATCGTGCTGTTCCTCGTCGCCGTGGTCGTGCGGCCGAACACCACGGTCGACCGCTCCGTCGACTACCAGCAGATCGCGGCCGATGCCCACGTCGGCGACATCACCCTCGCCGCCCCCGACCTGCCGAGCGGCTTCACGTCGAACCGGGCCGACTTCTCCGACAAGACCTCGGACGACGTCGACGTCTGGACCGTCGGGTTCGTGACGCCGGACAAGCAGTACCTCAGCCTGCAGCAGGGCGTGGACGCCAACGGCTCGTGGGTCTCGAACCAGCTCGACCAGCGACCGTCGACCGGCACCCGCGTCATCGACGGCACGAAGTGGACCGTGTACGACCGACGGGCCGAGGGCTCCGACGCCGGCAACCACGCGTACTCGCTCGTGTCCACGTTCGGCGCCAACACGATCGTGCTCTCCGGCACCGCCGACGACTCGTCGTACCGCACCGTGGCCACGGCCGTGACGAAGCAGTTCTCCCAGTAGCGACCGCCGGACGAATCCTGCCGGACACCCCGCAGCCCGACCACTCGACCTGATCCGACCCGATCCGAGGAGCCCCATGCCCGACCGCGCCGCCTCCACCCCGTCCGACGCCCTGCGCCTGCTCGTCGACGGCAACGCCCGCTTCGCCGCCGACAAGCGCCGCATGGGCCGCACGGACCCCGACCGCCGCACCGAGCTCCAGGGGTCGCAGGCGCCGTTCGCGACCGTCCTCGGCTGCTCCGACTCGCGCGTGCCGTTCGAGCACGTGTTCGACGCGGGCATCGGTGACCTCTTCGCCATCCGCAACGCCGGGCAGATCGTCGACGACGTCGTGCTCGGGTCGATCGAGTTCGCGGTCGTCGCGCTCGGCACCCCGCTCGTCGTCGTCCTGCGCCACACCCGGTGCGGTGCCGTCGCCGCGGCCCGATCGGGTGAGCCGGTCCCCGCGCCGCACCTGCAGGCCCTGGTCGACGCCATCGCCCCGAGCGTCGAGAAGGTCCGTGCCACCGACGCCGAGCTCCCGCAGGAAGCGATCGGCGCCGCCCACCTCGAGGCAACGCTCCGCCAGGTGCTCGAGCGCTCCGGTGCCGTGTCCGACGCGATCGCCGAGGGCCGGCTGGCCGTCGTCGGCGCGACCTACGACCTCGGCACGGGCGAGGTCACGATCGACACGGTGGTCGGCAACGCCTGACGGCCCCTCGGCGCCGCACCCGCACGTCCCACATCCGTCGCACCGGTACAGTCGAACGAGACGCCCGGCGCCGGTTCCGTGACCCACGGAGACCTCGTGCGCCGGCGCAGTCCCCCGACGCGACCGCGTCCGGCGAGCACCCCAGGAAGGACCACGACGACGTGACCGACACCACCGAGACCGAGTTCCGCATCGAGCACGACACCATGGGCGAGGTGCGGGTGCCGAAGTCGGCGTTGTACCGCGCCCAGACCCAGCGCGCTGTCGAGAACTTCCCCATCTCGGGCACCGGGCTCGAGTCGGCCCAGATCGTGGCGCTCGCCCGCATCAAGCGCGCCGCGGCCGTCGTTAACGGCGAGCTCGGCATCGTCGAGCCCGCCGTCGCCGACGCCATCGCGGGCGCGGCGGACCTGATCATCGGTGGGCAGCACCACGACCAGTTCCCGGTCGACGTCTACCAGACCGGCAGCGGTACCTCGTCGAACATGAACATGAACGAGGTCCTGGCCACGCTGGCGTCGGACATCGGCGGCACCGCGGTGCACCCGAACGACCACGTCAACGCCTCGCAGTCGTCGAACGACGTGTTCCCGACCTCGGTGCACGTCGCCGTGACCGAAGCCCTGCTGCGCTCGCTCGTCCCGGCGCTCGAGCACCTCGCCGAGTCGCTCGAGGCCAAGGCGACGCTGTGGGCCGACGCCGTGAAGTCCGGCCGCACGCACCTGATGGACGCCACCCCGGTCACCCTCGGCCAGGAGTTCGGTGGCTACGCACGCCAGATCCGCCTGGGCATCGAGCGGGTCACCGCGACGCTCCCCCGCGTCGCCGAGGTCCCGCTCGGCGGCACCGCCGTCGGCACCGGCATCAACACCCCGAAGGGCTTCCCGCAGCGGGTGATCGCCCAGCTCGCGAGCGACACCGACCTGCCCATCACCGAGGCCGTCGACCACTTCGAGGCCCAGGGCGCGCGCGACGCCCTGGTCGAGGCCTCAGGGGCGCTCAAGGTGCTCGCGGTCAGCCTGACGAAGATCAACAACGACCTGCGCTGGATGGGGTCCGGCCCGAACACCGGGCTCGGCGAACTGCACATCCCCGACCTGCAGCCGGGCTCGTCGATCATGCCCGGCAAGGTCAACCCGGTCATCCCCGAGGCCACCCTGATGGTGGGCGCGCGGGTCATCGGCAACGACGCCACCATCGCCTGGGCGGGTGCGTCCGGTGCGTTCGAGCTCAACGTCGCGATCCCCGTGATGGGGACGGCGCTGCTCGAGTCGATCCGCCTGCTGGCGAACAGCTCGCGGGTGCTGGCCGACAAGACCATCGACGGGCTGCAGGCGAACCTCGAGCGGGCCCGGGCGTTCGCCGAGTCGTCGCCGTCGATCGTCACCCCGCTCAACCGGGTCATCGGCTACGAGGCCGCGGCCAGGGTCGCGAAGTACGCCGTCGCCGAGGGCATCACCGTCCGCCAGGCCGTCGTGGCACTCGGACACGTCGAGCGTGGCGAGGTCACCGAGGAGCAGCTCGACGCGGCACTGGACGTCCTGTCCATGACCCACCCGAACTGAGCTCCTGCCGCGGGCAAGTCTCGCGGTGAGCGACAGTTCTCGCGCCGGTGCGCGCGAGAACTGTCGCTCAGGCCGAGTCTCGGCCGACGGACCTAGACCAGGTCGGGCGAGTCCAGCAGGTCCGTCACGAGGGCGGCGATCGCGGAGCGCTCCGACCGGGTCAGCGTGACGTGGGCGAACAGCGGGTGGCCCTTGAGCCGCTCGATGACGCTCGCGATGCCGTCGTGCCGTCCGACCCGCAGGTTGTCGCGCTGCGCGACGTCGTGGGTGAGCACCACGCGGGAGTTCTGCCCGATGCGGGAGAGCATGGTGAGCAGCACGTTCCGTTCGAGCGACTGCGCCTCGTCGACGATCACGAACGCGTCGTGCAGGGACCGACCGCGGATGTGCGTGAGCGGCAGGACCTCGATCAAGCCGCGCTCGATCACCTCGTCGAGGACGTTGTCGGACACCACCGACCCGAGGGTGTCGTAGACCGCCTGCGCCCACGGGTTCATCTTCTCGCCGGCGTCACCGGGCAGGAACCCGAGGTCCTGGCCACCCACGGCGTACAGCGGCCGGAACACCATGATCTTCTTGTGCTGCTGCCGCTCGAGCACTGCTTCGAGCCCGGCGCACAGGGCCAACGCTGACTTGCCCGTGCCGGCGCTGCCGCCCAGGGACACGATGCCGATCTCGGAGTCGAGCAGGGCGTCGATCGCGAGCCGCTGCTCGGCGGACCGGCCGCGCAGCCCGAAGACCTCGCGGTCGCCACGGACCAGGGCGACGGAACCGGCGGTGTGCACGCGACCGAGGGCCGAACCGCGCTCGGAGTGGATGACGACTCCGGTGTTGACCGGCACGCCGTCGAGCTGGACGGAGCGGATCTCCTCCTTCTCGTACAGGTCGGCCATCTGCTCGCCCGAGACCTGCAGGTCGGCGATGCCGGTGTAGCCGGAGTCGACCGCGAGCTCGGCGCGGTACTCCTCGGCCGCCATGCCGATCGACGACGCCTTGACGCGCAGGGGCAGGTCCTTCGACACGACGACCACGTCGAGCCCGTCGTTCTGCAGGTTCGAGGCGACGGCGAGGATGCGGGAGTCGTTGTCGCCGAGCTGCAGCCCGGACGGCAGGACGGACTGGTTGGAGTGGTTCAGCTCGACGCGGAAGGAACCGCCGTCACCGAGCGCGATCGGGAAGTCGAGCCGTTCGTGTTCGATGCGCATCTCGTCCAGCAGCCGCAGGGCCTGCCGCGCGAAGTACCCGATCTCCGGGTCGTTGCGCTTCGACTCGAGTTCGCTGACGACCACGACGGGCAGGACCACCGCGTGCTCGGCGAAGCGGAACAAGGCCCGCGGATCGCTGAGGAGCACCGATGTGTCGAGCACGTACGTGCGCTGGGCGACCGACGTGGACGAGTCCGCGGTGGGCTGGTGCTGGGTTCCGCGAGAGACGTTCTGAGAGGTCACGACCACTCCATCCCCGGGCCGCGAGCAGCCCGGTCCATGTCCTCGAACGCGGCCGTGGAGCGGGTCCCGAAGCACCGACTGTGGCCGCTTCGATCGGGCGCGGTGCCCGATGGGGACAACGTACGTCCGCCCTCCGACACCCCGCCAGCGACACGCGGTTTCCGGCGTTACGGTCACGTGAACAACGTGACACCGGCAGTTGACCGGTCACGAGCTGTGGGCTGCGGCTGTGCCGCCCGACAGACGGTGACCAGTCGACGGACGTGCGCGGTGCGTCGTGACCCTCGCGGGTGGCCGACAGGAGGCCCGTGGCGGCCGGGCACCGCGCCTCCAGGCCGCCCGTTGGTCGCGACTCGTCGCGCGGACGGCGTCGAGTGGTCACCAACTGTCGGCTGCGACCGCGCGAGCCGACAGTTCGCGACCACTCGACAGAGGGGAGGCCCGTGGCGGCGCCGCCCCGCGCCTCCCGTCCGCCTGGCGGGCGCGCGCTACTGCAGCGTGGCGTACGAGACGCAGGCGTCCCGGAACATGTCGAGCGTCTCGTCCGTCGTCGATGCGAACACCGACACCCGCGCGACGCCGAGCCGCGTCGTCGCCGTCACACCGTGGTTGTGCAGCGCCGCGGACAGCGCGGTCAGGCGCCCCTCGGCCGGCCGCAGCACGACGATGCCGGCGCGCTCGCGCGGGTCGCGGCTGGACTCGACCTCGAGCCCGAACTCGTCCGCGATCGCGAACACGCGCTCGACGCGCTCGGTGACGCGCTCCTGCACGGCGGCGACACCGACGGCGGTCAGCCGGTCCAGCGACACCGCGAGGCGGGCCTGCGCGATGGGGTCGATGCGGGTCATCTGGTACCCGGCGGCACCCGGGCGCACGGCGGGGACGTCCACGGGCCAGCCGGTGGTGCCGTGCGGGCCGGACAGCGCCGGACGCAGGCGGTTCAGGGCACGGTCGCTGAAGGCGGTGAAGCCCGTGCCCCAGCCTGCGTGCAGCCACTTCTGGCCGCCGGTCGCGACGACGTCCGCGATCTCGTAGGGGGCGTCGACGACTCCGAAGCCCTGGATCGCGTCGAGGATCAGCAGGCGGTCGCCGATGACCTCGCGGATGCCGGCGAGGTCGGCCAGGTAGCCGGTGCGCCAGTCGACCAGCGACACCGCCACGGCCGTCACGTCGTCGGTCAGGCGCTCCTGGATGAGCGAGGGCGTCATCCACCCGGCACCGGACTCGAGGACGACGGGCTGGACGCGGCCGCCGGTCGCCGAGGCGGCGCTCGCCAGCGCGAGCGGCAGCGAGGGGTACTCGTCGGCCGACACCAGCACGCCGCCGGTCAGGCCGAAGGCCGTGTGCAGCAGGCCGGGCGTCGTCGCGGTCTGCGAGACGACCTGGTCCTCGCGGCGACCGACCAAGCGGGCCGCGACCGTGCGGACTCGGGCGTCCTGCTCGTCGAGGGTCTCCATGGCGCCGAAGCGCATGTGCTCCTGGATCGTGCCGAGCACGCGCTGCTCCTCGAGCACGGCGGTCTGCACGGGGCCGAACGCAGCGTGGTCGAGGTAGCCGGGGTCCTCGGAGAAGCCGGCGGCGTACTCGTCGATGTTCACAGGGGAGCACCTTTCACAGTGTCGAACCCTGAGAGCCTACTGGGATCACTGAACGTCAGCGAACCCAGGCCGATCCGCGCAGTAGCGAGGAAGCGTCAGCCGCCGAAGCGTCGCGACCGCAGCCCGAAGTCGCGGACAGCGCGCAGGAAGTCGACCTCGCGCAGGTCGGGGTAGAGCGCCTCGACGAAGTAGAACTCGCTGTGCGCGCTCTGCCACAGCATGAAGTCGGACAGCCGCTGCTCACCCGAGGTCCGGATCACCAGGTCGGGGTCGGGCTGGCCCTGCGTGTACAGGTGGTCGCCGATGAGCTCGGGGGTCAGGACCTCGGCCAGGGTGTCGATCGTGCCGCCACCCGCGCCGTGCGACTCCACGATGCTGCGCATGGCGTCGGCGATCTCGCGGCGCCCGCCGTACCCGACGGCCAGGTTGATGTGGAGTCCGGTCCGGCCGGCGGTGCGCTCCTCGGCCTGCGCGAGCGCGGACACGAGCGAGTCGGGCAGGCCCTCGTTCGACCCGACGTGCTGCACGCGCCAGTCCGTGGTGTCGGCGAGTACCCCGGCCAGGTCGCCGATGATGCCGACGAGCTCGCTGAGTTCCGCTCCGGCACGACCGGTCAGGTTGTCGGCGGAGAGCAGGTACAGCGTCACGACCTCGATGCCGAGCTCGTCGCACCAGGTCAGGAACTCCGGGATCTTCGCGGCGCCGGCGCGGTGGCCGTGCGCGGCGGACTCGAGCCCGAGCTGCTTCGCCCACCGACGGTTGCCGTCGACGATCATGGCGACGTGCTTCGGCTTCGCGCTGCCCTCGATCTGGCGGCGGATGCGGCTCTGGTAGGCGCGGTAGAGGATCCCTCGTCCTGCCCATCCCACCCTGCCGGTCACGCACCGAGCGTAGTGCACCGTCGGTCGGAGCGTCCCGAGTGCGGCTCCCCCAGAACTCGTGGCATCCGTTCGGGCACGGGGCTTACAGTCGGCACATGCAGGACGAGCACGAGACCGCCACCCTCCCCCACGTCCCGTTCACCGAAGAGGCCGCGACGACCACGGAGGACACCCGCCCCGCCTGGCGCGGGTGGATCCACCTCGGTGCGTTCCCGTTCGCCATCGCGATGGGCATCGTCCTCATCGCCCTGGCCGACAGCACCGCGGCGAAGGTCGGCAGCGCGGTGTTCATGGCCACGTCGCTGGCCATGTTCGGGGTCTCCGCGACGTACCACCGGTTCCCGTGGGGGCCGACCGTCAAGGCGGTGCTCAAGCGCATCGACCACACGAACATCCTGCTGCTCATCGCCGGCACCTACACGCCGATCGCGATCTGCGCCCTGCCGCACACCCTGATGGTGGTCGTGCTCTGGGTGATGTGGTCCGGCGCCGCCCTCGGCATCGCCTTCCGGGTGCTGTGGATCAACGCGCCCCGGTGGCTGTACGTGCCGATCTACCTGGTGCTCGGCTGCGCGGCGCTCGGGCTGCTGCCGCAGTTCTTCGCGGCGAGCGTCCCGATGACCGTGCTCATCCTGTCCGGCGGTGTCGCGTACATCATCGGCGCGCTCGTCTACGGCTTCAAGCGGCCGAACCCGGTGCCCACCCAGTTCGGCTTCCACGAGGTGTTCCACGCCCTGACGGTCGTGGCCTTCGGCGCGCAGTGGGTCGGCGTGCTCATCGTCGCCCTGGACCCGGTGCGCTGACGGTCGCACGTTCCTTCCCAGAACGCGCGCGATGCCTGGTCGTTCCGGGCGTACTCACCCGGAACTTTCGACCAGGTACGCCCGATCCGCCCAGGTACGCCCGGTTCCGTCAGGCGCTAGCGGGTCAACCGCGCTCGGTGTCGTCCCCGACGTCGGCTCGGCCGTCCTCGGCCGCACGCCGCTCCGACTCGTCCGTCGCCGGACCGTCGACCGCGGTGCCGTTCGCTTCCGCCTCGAGACGCTCGCGGATCTCCGACCGGTAGCGCGTCCGGCGGATGCGCCGGGTCATGTCCACGACCAGGACGATCGTCGCGATCGCCACCAGCGCGATGGCGATGAACCCGACGACACCGGGGGTGACGTTCACGTCCGGCACGACGCTGGGGCTGGGACTGGGGG